>NZ_JBFUFF010000039.1:0-60885 GCF_056403555.1 Rhizobium sp. P2_G2 | reverse complement strand
GGCAAGGACACGCTCGTCGGCCGGGGTGGCGCCGATATGCTCACCGGTGGTGCCGATCAAGACACATTCGTCTATCAAAAAACCTCCGATAGTGTTGGCAAGCAGCACGACATGATCGACGTCTTCATCTCGCACGAGGACAAGATCGACCTCTCGGCGCTGCACCCTGACACGGGGAACGATAAATTCAGCTTCATCGGAGCGAAGAAATTCAGCGGCGATGCCGGCGAACTACATGTCGTGATCGACAAGAGCCATGCAACGGCGATGATCGAGGGCGACCTTGACGGTGACAAGAAGGCCGATTTCCAGATCGAATTCGACCATTTCACCAATATCGTGAAGGGCGATTTTATCCTCTAACCGGACCTGCCACCCGACACGGCACGTTTGGTCACGACTTGCGCCTCGGCGATGCCGTCCGCCACCCGCCGCGCCAACATCTCTTCGAAAGCTGCCTTGATGCGCATGACGTGCGGTGTCTTGTAGTCGAAGCCTTCATTGTGCAAGTGGATCAGCATCGAGGCGTTGACCTCGAACACCAGCACCTGCCCCTCGCGATCGAGCGCGCAGTCGATACCGAAATAGTCGAGGCCGATCCGGCGCCGGATCGCGTCAAGTGTCGCCATCGCCTGCGGCCCGAATGTGCGTTCGGGTGCGTCCAGGAAGGCAGCTTCCTCGGCGCGCATCCATTCGAATTCCGCCATGCGGGTTGACGCGTGATGCACCTTCCAGCCGTCGCCGATCGCCAGATGATAGGGCAGGATCTCGTTGCCGGCAAAGATGAAGCGATACTTGCGGAAGAGGCCGTCCGCCGAGCTATAGTCGACATAATCCGTGAGATAGAGAGCCTCGTCACCCGCTTCTTCAGCGAAAGCGAGAATCTCATGCTGCGAATGCAAAAGCTCCATGCGATCTCCGCCATGGGTACCCGCATGGCGGACGATCACCGGCAAGGCGATATCGGCACCTGTTCGCATCTGGGCGGCGAGCGCAGGCGCTGCGATGCGCGTGGTGGCCGGCATAACTGCGCCTGGCAGGTCCTTAAGCCGTTCCGCGATAGAGGCGCGGTCGGTGGGCAGGATCAGCCGCGGATGGTTGACGACGGGCTTTGTCAGCCGGTCGGCGAAAACGGCGAGCGGACCGATGATCTCGCGGCCGAGATCGGCATCCGACACGAGGTTGACGATGACATCGGCGCCAGCGTCGAGTTCGGCCGGATCGTAGTTGTAGCCGGGCAGGACGAGAACGACATCGGCATCGTAGCCGCCATTGATGATCAGGTCTTCATAGGGCGTATTGCCGGCAAGCGGGGAGAAGAGCAGCAGCGCCTTGAAGCGAGCCGGGCTGCGGGTCGCTTTGTGGCGACGTGCCGGCCCCTGTTCGGCGACGCGGGTGAGCGTCGCGATCGCGGCATTGCCCTGTCCGAGCCCATGTTGGAGTGTGCCGCAGAGCAGCAGCGCCTCGCAATTGTCAGGCTCGATCTCAAGCGCGGCGCGCACATGGGCGAGTGCCTCGTCCTCGCGTTCCGCCTGTTTCAGTGCATGGGCCTTGTTGCAGAGACTGCAGAAATTGCTCGGCTCCTGCGACAGGACCATATCGTAGATGGCAATCGCACTTTCGGACTTATTCTGCTTCGATAGGAGATTGCCGAGTTGCAGCAGCGCATCGACATCCGGCGAAATCTCGCAAGCGCGGACCGCCGCGGCGACAGCACCAGGAAGATCGCCTGTCGCGTCGAGCACGGCGCTACGCCTGGTGTGGGCGAGCGCGTAATTTCCTTGAAGTTGGATCGACCGGTCGAGGCACAGAAGCGAGTCGCGAAACCGCCCGAGCTCGAAGAGCACGGACCCCAGATGATACCAGAGTCCAGCGTCATCGCCTCGGGCAGTCAGGGCCGCATCGTAGCATTCCGCCGCGCGCGCCATATCGGCAGTTGCCTGGCAGGCCATGCCGAGTCCTGAAAGCGCCTGTGCATCTCCCGGTTTGAGGACGAGCACTGCTTCGAACCAGCCAATCGCCTCATGCGATCGATTGGTCGTGAGAAGCAGATAGGCCAGCGTGCTGCTGGCGACTGGATGCGCGCGTACGCTCTGCGGTATGGACAGCAGCGCGGCTGCTGCTTCGGTTTCCCTGCCGGCATCCATCAGGCTTACGGCCTGTGCCAGCACGGCTTGAAGCGACGGAGAAGCGGCGACGGCCGAAGAATTCATGGGAGCCTACCCCTGACAAGAGAGCGTCGAACATTCGATAGACGATCTAGGCGCTTCGAGGCTTGTCCTGGGCTGGTCGCAGGCGAGAGTGAGACGTTCAGACGCATGATGAGCGACAGGCAAATAACAAGACGGCCGAAGGATTGCTCCCCGGCCGTTAGCTAACGGGCGCGAAGGCGGCCCTCATTTCTGAGGCACGGGCTTGTCGAGTCCGCGCTTGTGATCGTCGGACGGCCACCCAAAGGAGGGCAAAATGATCGATCAGGCATCCCTGCCGCGCGGTCTGGTGCCCGAATTCAGAACTTGGGGACAGCCTTGCCGGCCTTGCGATGGGCGGCGATGACCGTGTTGGCCATCAGCATGGCGATGGTCATCGGGCCGACGCCCTTCGGCACCGGGGTGATGGCGCCGGCCACCGGCTCGCAGGAGGCGAAGTCGCAATCGCCGACGAGCTTGGACTTGCCCTCGCCCTTTTCCGGCGCGGCAACGCGGTTGATGCCGACGTCGATGACGGTGGCCCCGGCCTTCATCCAGTCGCCCTTGACCATTTCSGCGCGGCCAACGGCAGCGACGAGGATATCGGCGCCGGCGCAGACCTTGGCGAGGTCCTTGGTGCGTGAATGGGCCATGGTGACGGTGGCRTTGCGCGTCAGCAGCAGTTGGCCCATCGGCTTGCCGAACAGGTTGGAACGGCCGATGACGACGGCGTTGAGGCCCGAAAGATCGTCACCGTGGATGATGCGGATCAGGATCAGCGCGCCGGCCGGGGTGCAGGAAATCAGGCCGGTGTCGATATCGCCGGTGGCAAGCTTGCCGGCATTGACGACATGCAGGCCATCGACGTCCTTTTCCGGCAGGATCGACTGGATCACCGGTTCGGAATTGAGGTGCTTKGGCAGCGGCAGCTGCACCAGAATGCCGTGGATSGTCGGATCGGCATTGAGCTGGGCGACGAGCGCCAGCAGCTCTTCCTGCGTYGTATGYTCAGGCAGCGAATGCTGMACGGAYTTGAAGCCACATTCCTTGGCCGTGCGGCTTTTGGCGCCGACATAGGCCTGGCTGGCCGGATCATTGCCGACAATGACCACCGCAAGTCCGGTCTCGACGCCCGTCTCCTGGCGGAGCGCGGCGGTGGTGGCTTTCACCTGGTCGATGACAGAAGCGGCAATTTCGGTGCCGTTGATGATCTTGGCCAATTGAAGTTCCTCCACCCGAGCGGTTGTTGCGGCGCGATCCTAACGACCGTCTTCCGGACGCAATAGTCTTATCGCGTCCTGGATCGCCGCACTTTCAACAGCACTTAGAGGCAGGCGGGTTGGAAATCAATCATTGATCCTGCGACGCGAGAGCGCGGCAAGGCGTTCGCGCATGTCGGCGAGATCGCGTTCCAGCCGGCGCAATTCATCGTCTTCGCGCGCACGAGGCCGCGAAACGGGCGCCTCGACCCTGGCCGGCGGCGTGGGTGCGGTCTGGCGCATCTGCGATGCGGCGTTTGCCAGATCCACGGTCATAGCCTGGAAGGCGCCGATCGTCTCCTTGAGAGCCGCCGTGAGCGCGAGGGTGTCTTCGCTTGGTCCCGCCTGGCGAGGCGCGACGGGCTCGTGCAAGAAGCGCTTGGCGGCCTGGCCGATCAGATGCACCGCCTCGACGAATTTCGCGAATTCAAGACTGCGCTCGGCCTCCGTGGAAATGGCAGCCATTTGCAGCGGCGCAGAGACGGGGCGGGACGGATAGACACGCGCCGGAACGGGTACTTCGGCTGTAACGACAGGCTGCGGCAGGCGATCCGGCTGACGTTTCAGGATCGACTCGATCTGGGTGGAGAAGGGTTGCTGTCGCGGCGCTTCGGCCTCGGCGCGCGTGGCTGCAAGGCGGCTTTCGAGCTCGGCGAGCCTTTGCTCCAGCCTTGCGGCACCTTGTTGCGGCGCCAAGGCGGCGGGCGGCGTCTCCTTGTCGTCGATATGATCGAGAAGCGAGCGGCGGTTCATATCCCTGCCCTGTCTGTCGTTGAATTCGATCGTGGCAGATACGCGCCGCACAGGGAGCCCGCCTGCGACTCGCGCAGGCGCATGGTGAGGGCTCGCGGCACCCTAGGCCGGCATGGTTAACCGAAGCTTAACACGTGGAACCGGAGCAGGCGCGTCAGGCAGGCCGGGTCCCGGCGACCGCGCGCAGTGCCGCCTTCGCCCAATAGTTGGACGAATGGCTGAGCACGTGCCAGAAGAAAACCGGGCCGCCAACGAAATAGCGGCTGGAGAGGCGGCGTGGCTCCTGCATGACCCGATAGAGCCATTCCATGCGCATCCGGCGAACGACCATCGGCGCACGCGGCACCTCGCCGGCGACGAAATCGAACAATGCGCCGACGCTCATCACGAGGCGCGCATGCTCGGGACGTATATGCCGTGCGACCCATTTCTCCTGCTTCGGCGTGCCCATGGCGACGAGCAGGATATCGAGCTTGTGCTGTTCGATGAGATCGGCGACCTCGGCTGATTCCTCTTCGCCGAAGAAGCCGTCATGAACCGCGATGAATTCATGCCACGGCGCATGCGCCTCGAAATTGTCGCGCGCCTTGTGCAGCGTCTCCGGACGGGCACCGAGCAGGCCGACGCGCTTGGGCGTGGTCATATAGGTCAGGAGCGCGGGAACGAAATCGGTACCGTTGAGATTGGCGGGAAACATCCGTCCGCAGGTGGTCAGCGAGGCGAAATCGACACCGATGCCATCAGGCAGTACGACATGGCGGTCGAGCGCCCTGCGGAAGCTCATATCGGTGCGCATGATGTTGGCGTTGTGGGCGTTGAGGAACGCGATCATCGTCTGGCCAACCGGCATGTCGGCCAAAGTGCTGGCGAAATGCAGCGCTTCCGCCCAATCGAGATCACAGACCGGCAATCCAAGCACTTCCCGATTGGAGGCGAAAAGAGCCATATTCGAAACGACATTCATTCCCGACTCTCCACACAGGCTGCCGGGGGGTGGGAGAAATCCGGCAGGCAGGCTTTGAGACCAACTGAGCAAGCTCCGTGCCATGCATGCGCATTGGCCGTGCCCCGTTGGTTTCACCCGCGTGGGGAAAGTCATAGCAATTGCGACTGAAACGCCCTTTAAGTCATTCAATCAAAAGCGAAATCCGGCTTTTACCGGCAATTAACCTGATCACTAAACAATGATATTTTTCAAGGAATTAGTAGAAATCATCTGGGCTCGGCGACGACTATTATTTGCGATCGAAATATAAGTGTGCCGGATATATTCCGGCGAGGGTGTGCCAGATCGAAAAATCGTGAGCAAGACTGTATGATTTCGCCACAGTGCGGGCCGAAATGGAACCGTGAGTAATCGCCGGAAGAACCGGTTTTCGGTCCACCCGCATCGCTTCGTTAATGCTCTTTGTTGGCGTCCGCCGAGGAGGCTTGTTTGATATCGGTCGGCGGCTCTTCCTCGACAATCTTCTCGCCGCCATTCTTGAGGCTGGTCTTGTTTTCGCGGCTCGCCTTCAGGTCGTCCTTGGAGAGATAATCGACCTGCTCGAAGATCACGTCCATCACCGCATCCGTGCCAAGGCGCTTGTTGAGCGCCCCTTTGACCCGCTCGCGGAACGCCTTGACGTCGAAACCGCGATTATCCTTGACGCGGATCAGCCTATCGCCAATCAGCGCGGTATAAAGTTCGTCCGTCAAAAGTGCGGGAATCGGCAGGGCCATGCCGACCATCTTGTTCTTGTCGACGACATAAGAGGTCTTGGTGATGAAATAGCCGACGACATCCCCGCCTTCCAGCACGGGGAAAGTCACCATCTCGCCACGCACCAGTTCTTCCTGGGCTTTCTGCTTGGCAGCCTCCTCGGCAGGGTCGACAGGCCTGGACATCTGGATCGAGGCATAGACCGATCCCAGCGTGACGACCGCCACCCAGACGCCGGTGAGGATGAGTTTCAGCATCGGTCAGACCTGTCCTAGAATTCGCCGTGGCGGAACTGTTCCTGGGTATAGGTGCCGTCGCCGTCGCTTTCCTGGGCCGCATTGCGCAGAATGTCGGTCACCGTGCGCACAGCATTGAGATGCGCCTCCAGCTTGCGGGCATTGAGCAGGAGCTTCTGCTTGAGGAATTTCATCTGCGACGAGAAGCCAGTCGGAAAGTCCGCCTGGCTGGTGTCACGGCAGAGTATCGTCAGTTCGTAGAGGCAGCGGCTCTTATGCGCATTCGACGCCTTGATGTCGAATTTCGCATCCGTGCCGATCCGCTCGTTCTCGTTGTCGATGATCAATTCCAGGCGATCGAGAACGGTCTGCAGCCGTACGTCCCTGAAATTCTCCTCGGTCACCACCATCGCTATTCCGTCCATTCTCTAGCTGTGCCGGCCATCCGTTCAGACGGCGGCAGCGGTCGTGTCTTTCTTGTCGTGCCTATCGTGCTTGCCGTTCTTCAGGGGCTGGGCGCCCTGGATGAACTTGTCGAGCACGTCCATCTGCTTTTCGTCGATAATCTGGGTTGCCATATGCAGGCGTTCGCCGCGATTGTGCTCAACGGCTTTCTTGTCGTGAGTCCGCGTCGAGCCGTGTTCGGCAAGGTTCTCGGCAATGCCGATGCCACCATTCTTGGAGATTTCGTCGGCGAGCTTTTCAGCCATCATGCCTTTCCAGATCTCACCCGTGGCGCCCTTGCCGTAGATTTCGTCGCTGTCCGGCATCATCGATTTGAGGAAGTTCGACAGCACCATGGATTCGAACTTGCGATAGGCCGGCGGGACATCTTTCTTGTGCAGCGCGTTGAGCTTCGTGCTGTCACGGATATGCTCACGCGCGACCGTCGCATCAAAGGAACTGTCGGTGCTTGCCAGACGCTGCGCGTTTGTCGCCGCCTGTCCGGCCTTCAGCTTGGCCTGCGCCTCTTCCAATTTGGAAGGGTCGGCCGCCTTGACCACGTCGAGAACGATATCGCTGGGAGGATTGATTGCCATGGATGTCACCGAATAAGGGCCGTAGTGGCCTTGCCGCTATCATCGTTGTTCAAGCTTGACCGTACCTTGCAGGCCGACGGCCGGATCAAAGCGCGTCCGGCTTGAATTTCAGCGCGATCTGCTGGTCGAGAACGTCGTAGACCGCTGCGTCGTCGGCTTCGCGCCGCTCGTCGTCGCGTGCCTCCTTCATGCTCTCCTCCAACCGGTCGCCCTTGGTGCGCTCGCGCATCATCCTGTTCTCGTGAATCTGCTGGACGGTTTCGAGATGCTGGTCCTTGGCCGTCAGCCGGCTGATCTGGCCGGAATAGAGCCCGGCGAAGATCTGGTGGACGGAATTGAGCGAGCCGATCGCCTCGACGACCGCATTCAGGTTCTCCTGGACGTCCTGCCGGGCGCGGGTGGTATTGGCGAGCTCGACCTCCGCCATATGTTCGAGATGCCGCTGCACCTTGACCAGTCTTTCGAGCTTGTCGGACCGAGAGCGCCGGATCATCAGGTCAATTCCTCATTTGAAAATCTGGCTGAAGGCGTCGCCAAACAGCGTTAGCATCGATACGATGCCGAAATAGAGCAGAAGCACGCCACCCACGACCTGATACGGCGTGGAGATGAAATAGACGGGAACCACGGGGGCGAGCTTGTTGATGAAGCCGATCGCCATGTTAAACAGCACGTTGAACAGGATGAAGGGGCTGGCCAGCCGGAGCATCACCGTGAATGTCGCGGCCAGCGTATCGACCAGCGACACCAGCGCCTTTTGCGCATCGAAAGCGTCGTTGACCGGCCAGATTTTGTAGGATTGCGCCAGCGCCAGGAAAAGCTGGTGATGGAAATCCAGCATGAACAACACCATCAGCCCGCCGAAGGTGATGAGATTGGTGAGCTGGCCTTCTGCCGTGTCTTCGAGGATGTCGCCGGCCGGCGGGGTATTGAGGCCGATCATTTGGGTAATGACAGTGCCGAGGAACTGCAGACCGAGCGCATAGAAGCGCGTGATCAACCCCAGCACCGTACCGATGAAGATTTCATGGAAAATGGTCAGGATATAGATCGGCGTCGAGGCATGAACCTTCGGATAGATCGAATCCCACATCAGCGGCAACAGTGCCAGAGACACGGTCATGGCGACGAACAGCCGGACCGTCACCGGCACCCGCGCCGTCGAGAAACCCGGGACGACCATCAGGCATCCGGCGACGCGGCAGAAAGCCAGGAACAATGCCAGGACCAGGGACTCTGGATCCTGGATCATGAAATCGTCCCGAGGATCTTGATTTCGATGCCTTTGGCGAGTTCGACATGCGACAGAACCGGCAGCGTCGCGAACAATCGCTCGATGATCATCCGCACATAGGAACGCGTTTCCGGCGACGTGACGAGCACGAAAGGCAGGCCCCGGTCGAGATATTCGCGCACCACCTTGGTTGCCTGGTCGGAGAATTCTTCCAGGTGGCGCGGGTCGATGTCGAATTCGACGATTTCGCCCTTGGCGTCGCGCTTGATCGCCTGGTGGAAGATCATGTCCCACTTGTTGCCGAGCCGCAGCACGCGCAACAAACCGTTGTCGGAGAGATCGCCGCAGATCTGCTGCGACATGCGCACACGCACATGTTCGACGATCTGCTCGGTCTTGCGCACATGCGGCGCCAGTTCGGCCACCGCTTCGAGGATGAGATGCAGGTTGCGGATCGAGACGCGCTCGGCCAGCAGCAGCTTCAATACGGCCTGAAGGCCGGAATAGGACATATGCGTCGTGCAGATCTCGTCGGCGAGCTTCTTGTATTCGGGGTCGAGACGATCGATGAGGATCTTGACGTCCTTGTAGGAGAGAAGCTGCGGCAGGTTGTTGCGGATGACTTCCGACAAATGCGTGAGCACGACCGAGACATTGTCGATCGGGTGGAAGCCTTCGCGCTTGAGTTCTTCGGTGAAGGTTTCGAGCACCGAATAGGCTGGCATGCCGAAAGCGGGCTCGCGGACATCGTCACCCGGAACGGAGGGCTTGCGGCCGCCGCCGGTGATAACAAGCACTTCGCCGACGCGGAGCAGGTTCGAGGCCACCGTCGTGCCGTGGATGCGGATATGGTAGGACTTGTCGGGAATGCCGAGCTCGTCCGAGACCTTGATTTCCGGCACGACGAAACCGTACTGGCTGGCGAATTTCTTGCGCATCTTGCCGACGCGGAAGGCGAGCTCCTGGTGGGCACCGAGCAGGCGGGTCGAGACCTGCTTGCCGAGCGCCAGCTCGATCTCCGGCGTCTTCAGCGCCTGCTTGACGGAGTCCTTGTCCTCGGCCTTGACCTCGGAAGCCTTCTTCTGCTCCTCGGCCTGGCGCTTGGCCTGGTTCTCCGCCTCCACGCGGCGCGGAATGACCCAGCTGCCGAAGGCCATGATGCCGCCGAGGGTAACGAAAGGAATGAAGGGCAGGCCCGGTACCAGCGCCAAAATCAGCACCAGCGCCGAGGCCATGCCGAGCGCGCGCGGATAGCCGCCAAGCTGATCGATAACCGCCTTGTCGGTCGAGCCCGTCTGGCCGCCGCGCGAAACGAGCAGGCCGGCGGCGAGAGAGATGATCAGCGCCGGGATCTGCGAGACCAGGCCGTCACCGACCGAAAGCTTGACGAACACATCGGCCGCTTCGCCGATCTGCATGCCATGGCGGAAATAGCCGATGATGATGCCGCCGAAGATGTTGATCGCGGTGATCAGCAGGCCGGCGAYGGCRTCGCCGCGMACGAATTTCGARGCACCGTCCATGGCGCCGAAGAAGGAGCTTTCGTCCTCCAGTTCCTTGCGCCGGCGACGGGCTTCCGATTCGTTGATCATGCCGGCCGAAAGGTCGGCATCGATCGACATCTGCTTGCCGGGAATGGCGTCCAAGGTGAAACGCGCGCCGACTTCGGCGATACGCGTCGCGCCCTTGGTGATGACGATGAAGTTCACCACCACCAGGATCAGGAAGACGATAAGACCGATGACGAAGTCACCGGACATGACCAGGCCGGCGAAGCCGGCGATCACATGGCCGGCCGCCTCGTGGCCTTCATTGCCGTGGCTGAGAATGACGCGCGTCGTCGCGATATTGAGCGACAGTCGCGTCATGGTCGCGATCAGCAGGATGGTCGGGAAGGACGAGAAATCGAGCGGCTTCTGAATCCACAGCGCCACCATGAGGATGAGCACGGAGAATGAAATCGAAAACGCGAGGCCCAGGTCGATGAGAAACGGTGGTATCGGCAGGAACAACGTCGCCAGGATGACGACGATACCGACGGCAAAGCCGATATCGCGCCCCTTGGACGCAATTTTGGGAACTGCAAGTGACGTTACATCCGCCATAAAATACCCGCCTCATCATGAGCCGTATTGCTAGCCCTGCCATGCTATCGGCCGAAGCTTGCGCGAGGGGTACGTTGACGAGATGGGGCGGGATGGCACCGGCGCGGTCATTTCAGCTGGTCGCGTCTACAACCGCTTTGACATTGCCTGCCGCTCGACTATATTTTTTGCGGAGATCACCCGATGTTTTCGCAAAAATTCCTCGATCAAATCTACGAAGCCGCCTTCAGACCAGAGCTGTGGAAGGATGTGCTCGACGACATGGCACGGCAGACCGGTGCGGTCGGCACGCTGCTGCACGGGTCGAGCGATGTAAAGCACCGTTCCATCGCCTCCGACACGCTCGGCGAGCTGATGGAGCAGGCGCCGAAATGGGGGAATATCAACGCCCGCAGCCAGCTGTTGCTGACGCTTCCCGATGCGCAATTCCATTCCGACATCGACCATTTCAGCGAAGAGGCGATGCGCGAAGACTGGCTTTACCGTGATTTCCTCTGGCCGATGGGTCTCGGATATGCCGCTGCAACCCATATCAAGATCCCCAATGGCGACACGCTGATCCTCTCCGTCGAACGGGCGCGCAGCAACGGCCCGTTCAGCCGCCAGGAGGTCGATGCGCTCACCGGCCTGCGCCCGCATCTGGCCCGTTCGGCCATGCTGGCCTCGCGGCTGGAATTCGAACGCATCCGCGGCGCCAATCAGGCCATGCAGATGACAGGCCTGCCGTCGGCCGCGATCACCGCCCAAGGCGAGGTGATCGACTGCAATGACCTGTTTTCGGCGCTATCGGAGCAGATGCTCGTCGGTGCTCGCGACAGGCTGACGCTCGCCAATGTGGCGGCGAATACCGTGCTGCAGTCCTGTCTCGAGGAGATGCGAAGCGGCAGTGCCGACACGGGGCAGGTCAGCCGATCGCTCGCGCTTCCCCGGACCGCGGTCTCGGAGGCGGCGATCGTTCATCTGCTGCCGGTGCGAGGCGCCGCACGCGACCTGTTTTCACGGGCAGCACTGTTCATGGTCGTCACCCCAGTCGCCAAAGCCAACCTGGCGCCGAGCGAGATCATCCGCGGCCTTTTCGACCTGACGGTCATGGAAGCAAGGGTCGCGCGCGAGATCGCCACGGGCAAGGAGCCAAGCATGATCGCTGTGGAGTTCGGAATTTCCGTAGAGACGGTGCGGGCGCATCTGAAGAGCATTTTTGCCAAGACCGGCTTTTCGCGGCAGGCAGACCTAGCCGCCACGATCGCCGGCATCCGCACCTTTACCTGAACCGATGACAGGTCAGAATCCGCTCTGAACGCGGGAGAAGATCATGTTGGTGAAAATGGAAATCTGCGAACCGATGAACGGAGCCGAGATCGCGACTGCGGCGAAAACCGCAAGGATTTTCGGCACGAAAGTCAGCGTGATTTCCTGGACCTGGGTCAGCGCCTGCAGGAGAGCCACGACCACGCCAACGATCATCGCCGCAAGCACGGCCGGTCCCGACGCGACCAGCACGGTCCAGATCGCCGCCTGGACCATATCGAGTGCATCTGCCTCATTCATCGAGGTTTCCTCGCTTCAAATAGTGCCCCGAGGATCATCCTCCGGGATAGCTCCAACTCAGGCAATCCAAAAATCACTTGGACGTGCTGGATGTATCGGTCGCCGCGATCTTGATTCCGGTCTCGATGGCAATAGTCTTACCGTCTGTGGTGGTCGCCGTCGAGCCGTCCGATTTGATGTCCACCGAGGCGACCACGCCGGTCGTCTTGCCATCGGCACTGGTGATCGTCTTGCCGATCATCTCCGTGGCCTGACTGAGTGAGGTCTGCGAGATCAGATCTTCGAGATGCGTATTGGTCTTGATCGACTGCTCGACGTTGGAGAACGAGGCGAGCTGAGCCATCTGCTGCGTTGCATCGACAGGATCGGTGGGATCCTGGTTCTTCATCTGCGCCACGAGCAGTTGCAGGAAGCTGTTGTAGTTCAGGGTCGCATCCTTGCCATCGGAAGCGGCCGTGGAGGTGCTGGTATTGCTGGTGCTGCTCGTCGTGTTGGTGGTGTTCGTGGTGACACCGGTAACGCTGTCTACTGCCATGGGGCAATCTCCCTGCGGATATGTTCGCGGACTGCCGGGGTGATTTCCTGGGCAGACAGGATTTTTTCTTCGATCGGATAAAGCGCCCGGATCGCCTTCAGTGCGTCGAACGGCCGGCCGGAGGTGACGATCGCATCGATGCGCTTGAGCTCGGCGAGGATTTCCTCGTTCTGGAAGCTCGCGAGCAGCATGACGATCGACTTGCGGAACATCAGCCGTGACTGTTCGGCGCCTTCCGGATTGATCAGCATCATCTGGACGATGAAATAGAGCTGCTTCAGCGGCGTTGTCGCATTTTCCGGCTGCAGGACGTGGTTCTCCAGCAGGAAGGTAACGTCATTCAGAAATTCGACGGCGACTTTGCGATCCACCCGCAGGACAGCCCCGTTGATGAAAATCCGCTCGCCCGATTTAAGCGATATGCGCAAAGTGCTCTTCATTTCAATCCATCCCTGATGATGGTTATGATATCAGCGATACCTTTGAAGTTATGGGATTCCCTGAGCCGGATCCGGTCGATTTCCTTGAGAATCCAGATCCCGATGGAAATCAGGTCGGCTCTCAGATTCAGCGGCAGCTGGTTCTCGTCGTTCCTGAGATCGTCGATGAACGCGACCCATACACGGCGCGTATAATAGAGCGCTTCGACCGCCTCCCGCGAATCGCGCCCGGCGCTCGTTGCAGATCGCAGGAGGACGATGGCGCGGTCCAGGACCTGCTTTTCACGCTCCCGCGAGTCGGCGACATCATCCGCCATGATCTCTGCATAGGAAAACTGGTACATTCAGTCCCTCTTATTCCGGTCATTCTTTGAAGCGTATCCGCTTTGCCTGAACCCAAGCTTACGCTTCATTGTTTTCTGTGTTTCGTCCCAGTTCGATATTATTATCGGAATACAACGGGTTAACCCGTCGCCTCTCCGATCAGAGGTCGTTGACGAGGCTCAATTGAGAGAGCCGCGCCGTCAGATTGTAAGAAATTTCCATCTGGTTGGTCAGCGCGGTGATCTTGGTCGAGGCCGCATAGACATCCACGCCTTCGAGGCTGTCGAGATTGATCTTGACGATGTCGACCTGCGCCTGCAGCGTAGTGTTGGCGAGCGACACCCGGTTCTCCGAAAGGCCGAGTTGGGTCCGCTCTTCGTCGATGCCGTTGATCGCCTTGCCCATATAGCCGATGGCAGCGTCACTGACGACCTGGCGCGTTTGGGCGCCGAACGGCAGATGCAGCAATTCAATGCTGACGACCGCCGCCATGGCCATATTCTTGAATCCGTCATTGTTGGCGGACGACGACGTCTGCACGACCTCGGTCTTCGAGATGCGGCTGGTCATCGGGTCGTCTGAAGATTGCGACCAGTTCGTGTTCCAGGCGTAGTTCGATGACGTCGGGTCGGTGAACATCGGCTCGACGACAGTGGTGAGAAAGCCCTGCATCTGCGTCGGGTCGATGTTTGCCGCGGCAGGGTCTGTCTGCGCAAACCCGAAATAACCGAGGAATGCATTGTCGAACGCCGTCTTGGCGCCGGTGTCGTCCGCCGAATAGTTGCCCAGCGGCTTGACATCGGTGTTGACGCCCGAGAGCACATATTCGCCGTTGACCGACGTGTTGGCCGCGTCGGTGAACTGATCGAGCACGTCCTTCATCGTCGAACTGGCGGTGGTCAACTGCGTATTGTCATCCGAGCCGGAGAGCGCCACGAGCGTGTTGAGGCCGGTCTGGGCGGCATTGGCGATCGTTTCCAACGCACCCTGCGTCGATGACAGGCGCTGCGTGACGACCGAATTGGTCGACATCAGATTGCTCATCATATTGACGTCGCGGTGCAGGTTGAGCGCGCGCGAGGTTGAGCCGCCCAGCACTTCGCCGATATTGTTGTAGCGGCCGCTGACGACTTCCTTCTGCGCATCCACCAGCTCGTTCTGCACCTGGTTGATCGTCGTGCGCATCGAGTTGCTGACGGCAAGGCTGGATATGAATGAGGTCTTCATCTATCACGCTCCTATGGCAGCGAGCAGCGACTGCATCATCTGGTCGATGGCGGTGACGAGTTTACTCGACGCCTTGTAACTTTGCTCGAGGTCGAGCATTTTCGACATTTCCTCGTCCAGGCTGACGCCCGTCGTGTTGGAAAGCGCATCCGAGACGCGTGTCAGCTGCGCGGTCTTGTTGTCCTTGGCGGCAGAACTCTCCGAAATCATCTGCTCCAGCCATCCGACCGAGCCGGTGGCATAGTCGCCGATGGTGGCGCTGGCATCGAGCAACGTCGCTTCATCGAAGGGCTGATCCGCCTCGAAACCCTGCACATAGCCGTCAAGCATGCCGGAATAGCCGGCGTCATTGTTCTGGTTGCCGTCATAATCCGTCGATGCAATGCCTAACCCGTCGACATCATAGCCGCCGTCTCTGAGCGCGGTCGGCTCGCCACCGAGGCTCTTGACCAGGCTGTCGTTGACCTTGATCTCGGCCGACAGGCCGGGCACCACGGTGCCGGCCGCCGGCAGCGTATCGCCGGCCGCGTAACCGGAATAGGTGAAGAGGCCAGGGATCGGATCGACGCCCGACGACGTCTGGTCAACCTGAGCGAACATGGTGATCAGCCCGCGCGCCGTTTCGTCAAGCTGTGACTGGTAGGTCGGGATCACCGAGTCGCGTATCTGCAACAGCGCCTGCAGGCTGCCCTTGGCGGTCGTATTGCCGTCCTGCCCGGCGGTCACCGGCACGCCGTCGATGATGACGGGATTGCCGGTCGTGTTGGCGTCGAAGGCTGCGGTCGGCGTGAACAGGATCTTGCGCGCCCCGCCGTCGTCGAGCATGGCGCCGTCGCTGGTATAAAGCATCATGTCGTTGTCGCCGCGCGTCACAGCGCGAATGCCGACGATCTGCGAGATCTGCTTGACGAAGCGATCCCGCATATCCAGTTCGTTATTGATGTCCTTGCCGGTTGCCGTGCCAACCTTGATCGTGGCGTTGACATCGTCGAACTGCTTGAGCAGGCCGGTCAATTGCTCGACCTGGGTGCCGATCTCCGTGTCGACGTCGCCGCGCATCGACTGGATTTCCGACGAGATGTTGTTGAGCGAGTTGGACACATCCTGCGCGCTCGAAACCACAGTCGATGCCAGCGTCGACTCGTTCGGCTTGGTGGCATAGGCTTGCAGGTTGTCGCGCAGGGTCGCGATATAGGTCGACGGCGACGTCTCATAGTCGTTGCCGCCGAGAAGCGAACGGATGCGCTCCAGCCTGTCTTCCAACGTCGTCTGGGCCGAAGAATCGGCGGTGGCGAGCATTGTCTGCTTGATCAGGCCATTGTCGTAGGCCCGATCGATCACAAGTTTCTGTGCACCCGAAGAGTCGATCGTCAGCGTGCCGGAGCGACGCGAATAGTCCTGGTTGGATGCATTGGCGATATTTGTCGCCACGGCCGAGCTTTGCAAGCCGGTATTGGAAAAGATCGATCCCGCAGTGTTGAGCGCGGCCGTCAGCGACATTGGACGTCCCTTTGCTTAAATTACTACCGCTTCAGATTGACGAGGACATCCAGCAGGTCGGAACCGGTCTGGAATACCTTGGAGTTCGCGGTGTAGGTGCGCTGCGACGAGATCATCGTCGTCAACTCGCCGGCGAGGTCGACATTCGAGCTTTCAAGCGCACCGGAAACGATGTCGCCGAAACCGTTGCTTCCCGCAAAGCCGAGAACCACAACGCCAGAATCCGTGCTCGGTGAGTAGACGTTGCCGGAGATGACGTTCATGTTGTCGGGGCTTTCGACATTGGCCATGCCGACGCGATAGATCGGCAGCAGGTCGCCGTTTGCATATTGCGCCGAGACGATGCCGTCCTTGGAAATCTGGACCTTGTCGATTTCGCTGGCGCCGTTGCCGTCGACAGAGGCATCCTGAACCGAGAACTGGTAGTTCAGCTGCGTCATGTTCGAGAAGTCAATGGTGAAAGCACCCATGTTCGTGATGCCGCCAGAGGCGATCGTAAGACTCGTCGGGGACGCTGTGCCGCTACCCGTGGTGGTCGTGCCATCGTCTAGTTTGCCTGTGCCCGGATCGAAGACGAGCGTATCGGTGGCCAGCGGGCTGTCCAAGGCACCAGTGCTATCCGTGTAGGGGAACCCTCCGGTGGAGGAATCGGCATCGGCCTGATTGAAAACAGACGCTTCCCAAGAGGGTGGACTGTCCGCTGTCTTGGTAAAATAGATGTCGAGCAGCACTTCGTTGCCGAGCGAATCATAAGCCTTGAGCGAGCTTTTGCTCGTATAGGCAATCGGATTACTTGCGGAAGCGTTGGAACTAGGCAAGTCATTGACGGAGGTATCGACGGCAGTGGCGGTAGAATCCACATTGGCCGAGAACGTGGCAGCCGTGGATACCGTCGCCTTCAGCGAAGTAGCGCCAACCGAAATCGGAACGAGGCCGTTATATCCATTGACCACCGGAGTCGGATCGCTCGATGTGTAGGGATAGCCCATCAGCGTATAGCCGGCCGCATTGACGAGCTGGCCTGATGCGTTCGGCACGAAGGAGCCGGCACGCGTCAGATAGGGTGTGCCGCTGGGATCCTCTACGACGAAGAAACCGTTGCCGCTGATGGCCATGTCCGTCGAGGACGAGGTGTAGGTCAGCGCGCCCTGCTGATCGATCGAGTAGCGGACATCGGTGTTCACCGAGCCCGAATTGTAATTGCCGCTGATCGAAGGCAGCAACAGGGACGAGAATTCGGTCGAAGCCGACTTGTACCCTGTTGTGCTCGCATTCGCGATGTTGTCAGACACCGTGCTCAAACGGCTCGCCTGGGCATTCATGCCCGACGCGCCGGTGGTCATCATACCGTAAAGGCTCATGTCGGATCCTCGTTTCCGTATTATTTACAGACTAGAGGACGTGCCTTGCGTGAACGTTGCGACCCGACAGATATCCACTGAGGGAGCCGCGCCCGTCCTCATGCGGGCACGTCCCAGGGGTCACTGCCAATCGATGCAGTAACCGAGGAAGCGCTTGGAATCGATCGGGTCGAAACCCAGACGCTTCCGCAGCTTCTTGCGCAGCTTGCTGATGTGGCTTTCCACGACGTTCTCCTCCACATCTTCATCGAAGATGCCGTAGATCGCATTGAAGATCTGCGTCTTGGAGACACGCCGGCCACGGTTGGAGACCAAATATTCGAGGATTCGCCGCTCCCGCCGCGGGAGTGGGAAGACCTCGCCACTAATTTCAGGATCGCGACCGTCCGAGAACACCCGGACCGCGCCGATATCCGTATAGTTATTGGCCGTCTTGTGGCGCCGGCGAATTGCCGCCGCCCGCGCCAGGATTTCACGCGGGTGCACAGGTTTGCGCACCACGTCGTCGACACCACAATCAAAGAATGCAAGTGTCATTTCGAGAGAGGGCGAATCAGAGACCGCAATAACCGGCGCCTGGCTTCTGTCCCTGATCGCTTTCGGGAGATCCAATGAGAATTCGGATTGCCCAATCAAAAAGGCTTCCACGGCCTCGATATCCGTGTCCGCCGCAGTATTTACCCACTCGCCGAATTCACCGGGATCGAACCCGGTGGAGGGCACGCCCTCTCTGCAAAAAAGTGAGGTATAACCGTCCTTTACGAGCCTACGCTCGTCTACCACCACTATCATCGTCCGCCTCCGAATCAGTGTAGTGTTTCAACGACTTATGAGTACGAATCCCTGGACTCAGCGTAAACTACATATAATTGTAGGTGGAAATTAACAGTTGATTAAGAATTTGGGGCGATTTGACCTAGATATAGTAGTCACCACATAGGGACGGCACTATTTTATAGAACCAAAAGTTAACACATGGTTAACGCGCGAAAATACCCCCCTTGACTCGCAGGACGCGTCCGCAATCTCGCCACAAAGAATCCATGACGAGTCGGGGTGGATTTGTGCAATTTTCAGTTGTTGCAGAAAATATATGCCGCGGGCGTCCACTTGCCATAACCCGTCGCCACAAGGTTTGAAATCACCCTGCAGACATACTGTTTCTGGGCAGGATCATTGTCAGGCCCGGCATGATATCGGGCCACCGCCATCGTCCATGTAACATGCTTCGCATGCAGCGCTGCAAGGAATTTCGCGGCGTATTCGACGTTCTTCTTCGGGTCTAGCATTTCGGCAACACCGGCGAATTGCTCCCCATGGTAATGATGATTGATCTGCATGCAGCCGAGGTCGATCAGGATGGCGCCTTCGCGTGAGGCTTCATCGAAAATCTGCTCTGCCTCCTGTTCCGAACCGGCAAAATAGGCCTTGCCTTCGACGTTGAGAGACCAGGGCTGCAGCGATCCTTTCTTGCCGGTCTCCGTCAGTCCGACCGAGTAGAGGATGCCTTCGGGAACCTGGTATTTTTCCGCGGCCGCCGAGATTTCACGTTCGCAGATCCCGGTCGACGCCCGGGCGTCAGAGATAGAGATTGCCAGAGCGGGTATCGTCAGTGCTGTTGCCAGTGTCGCCGAGAGATGCCGTCCGCTCATTGCCCGTCCAATTGTTCTGGTTGGCGTTGCGCCGCGCGCTGTCGTCGCGCTGGCGCGCCGTGTCACCCTGGCTGCCGTCCTGCAGGCTCTGCTGGCCGTTACCGGACTGGCTCTGGTTGCCACCCGTCTGACCGCTGTCGGCGCGCGTTGAAGGCGCCAGTTGGATCGACACCTGGTCGATCGAGAAACCGTGCTCCTTCAAGGCCTTGACGAGGCCATCGTGATCCTGGGAGAGCTGGCGATAAGCATCCGCGGTTTCGACCCGAACCTCCACCGAGAGCTCGTCGCCCTTGAGCCGCAGCGATGCCGTCATGTTGCCGAGATGCTCGGGGCTCATCTGCAGCTTGAGCGTATTGACCTCGGTGGCGGTCGCGTGCTGCACGCCACCCGCCTTCGCGTCCTGGAGAAGCTGTGTCAGCGACGGGTCGGATTTGATGGCATCGCTCAGCGCATTGGCATTGGAGCTTGTCGAAGCGTCGTTCGAGAAGCCGAGATAACGACGCGCTTCAAGCACCGTGACGAAATCCGGCCTGTCGCCGCTTGTACTTTTCGTGCTGACGGAGTCCTTGTCCTCAGAGAGTTCGACGTCGGAAGTCCGCACCTTGTCATCCAGCAGAACCGTCTGGATCTTGGGCGTGTCGTCGGACTGCGTTGTTTCGCTGTCATCCGAGTTGTTGGTGCCAACATTCTGCATCGCCGCAGCCTGATGCGGCGCCATCTGGACGACAACAGCAGTATCGGCCCTGGAGACTTCCACGTTCGCGTCGGTCGATAGTTCCGTCTTGAGGTCCGTGGCGCTTGCGTCCTTTGCATCGTCCGCCTGGCCGTCGGCCTTGTCCTTGCGGACAGACTTTACATCCGCGCTGTCCTCGACATTGTCGTCGCCCGCAACAGTCTGCGCCGGCTCGAGCATGGCGCGCAATTCCTGCGCAGGATCGGAATGAGCCTTTGCGTTCGATATGACAGCTTTGTTCGAAGCCGCCGGCTTCGTGTTGTTCCTCGCAGCATTTGCCGTCTTGTCGTCCGCCTCGTCTGCGAGGTCGGCGGCATCATCCGCGAGGTCGACGGCATCATCCTGGTCTGCCGTCTGGTTTTCAGCCTTGCCCTTCAACAGTTGCTGCAGATCGCCCGAGAGGCTTATCCGGCCTTGTTGCTGTCCCGCCGCGTCGTCGGCAGCGTCCTTGCCGGTTGCTGTGGATGCATCGGCAATGGCTGTTCTGAGATCGATCTTCGGAAATTTGGGATTGACCAGTGATTTCTCATCGTCGGCAGGGTCGTCATTGGCATGCTTGCCGGCACTCTTTTGACCGGTCTTCTTGCCTGCGGCGCTGATGAGATCGTCGAAACTCTTGGCATCGTCGGCGTGGCCGTGGCCATGCCCGCTGTTCTGCTTGCCGTGATGGGACGCCTGGGCTGCGACAAGACCAAGTGCGGAAAGATCGATCATCTTAATTGCTTTCACTGTTCAACAGTGCATCGATATCATTGAGCTTGGCGCGGCTCAGCCCGACAAAATCCTGCGACTTGCCGATCTGATCATCCAAGGCTTGCTTGCGAGTTCCCGCCTTCCCGTCGACAGGGCTGTCGTGGCCGGTGGGTGTCACCGCGGCTGGTGTCGTGGAAGCGGTCTTCCCGGCGTCCAGGACACGTTGGGACATCATGTCCCTGTACTCCTTGTCGACCATATCCCGCTTCACTTGTGTCAGGCTTTCTTCGCTTGGCGGCCCCATGACGTCCTGCGCGACGATCTGCGCCGCATCCCTGAGGAAGCGATCCTTCGGGGACAGGTCCTTGTCGGCCAGCGAATCCAGCTTGTCGAGAACTTCGGCGATATTGTCGCCGGGAATATTGACCAGGCCGGAATAGAGATCGGCGAGCGCCAGTTGCGAGCCGTCGCCAGGCAGCGACAGCTTGCGGGCGGCATCGGCCGCGAAGTCGGCAAGTTTCTTGTCGGCGAAGATCGCCGCACGCCGCGCGAGCCTGAGATAAATCTCCCGCTGGCGCCGACGCTCGACCAGTGACAGCACCTCGCTGATTTCAGATGGCGGCAGCGCATCCTGGTGGTCCAGCACCAGCTGGACGAAGACATCAGCAAACTGCGACGCATAGGGAGAGGTCATGAACCGCCGCGCGTAGCGTCGGGCATAGGGCAGCGCCTTGGCGGTATCGCCCTTGCGCGAGGTGATCATCAGAGCCCGGCGCAGCGCCGCCTCCTCGACGATCGTGCCGGGTTCGGCAAGCCGCGCCCAGTCGAAATATTTAAGCGCTGTCGCTTCGTCCTTTTCCATCAGAGCGTTCGCACCGATCAACTCAAGATAGGGTCCGATCTCTGAATAGCGGTATTCGGGCACGATTTCCTTGAGCTGCCGCAAAACAGCTTCGCCTTGGCCGCTGAGATAACGGCGCAGCACGCTGGTGACGCGGATATCGAAATTGCCGGCAACGTCGCGCTCGGCCAAAAGGTCGAGTGTCGCCGGATTGCCGCCGCTCATCGCATAGATCAGCGCTGCGTCGACATTGCGGGGATCATCGAAGACGCTCGGATCGGCCGAGCGCAGCCGCTTGTCGACCTCTTCGAGCAGGAAGCGCTGCATATCGATATCGTCGAGATTGCCGGAAATGACGGAATCCTGCACGTCCTGCAGGGCTCTGACCATCTTATAAGGCGGCACTGCATCCTTGTCGTCGCCAGCCGCATGCGTAGTCATGGGCAAACTAACGCCCAAGGCAAGCAGCAGACCGACCCTGGCGAGACGTCCCGCGTTTGCCATCAGCCATTCGCCTGCAGCAGAATTTCGATACGTCGATTGCTGGCGTCCAGCGGCTTGCCGGGAAGCTTCAGCCGGTGATCGGCAAAGCCGGTGATCTGGGAAATCCGGTTTTCCGCAACGCCACCCATCTTGAGGATGAAATAGGCGCTCTGCGCACGATCGGCCGAAAGCCGCCAATTGTCATAGCCATTGGTCTTGTAGGGGCGCGAATCCGTATGTCCGCGAATGGCGATCTGGCCCTGACGGCTCTTGAGCAGCCTGCCGATCTCGGCAATGGCAGTCACCGTTTCCTTGGTCGGGACGGCCGAGCCCACCTGGAACATCGGCGTCTTGACTTGGTCGGAGATGCTGATCAGCACCCCACCTTCGGACGGGGTGACCACCAGGCCCTCTGCCAGATAGCCGATCTTGCCCTTCAGGTCCTTCCGCAGCTGGGTCTCGAGCTGTTTTGCGAGTTGCGTCGATTCTGCGAGCTTCTCCGCATCCGTCTTGCCGTTCTTGTCCTTGTCGGTCTGGCCATTCTCGGTGAGCTTGGTCTTGCCGTTCTCGGTGACCGTGGTCTTGCCATTCTTGTCCTTGTCGGACTTGCCGTTCTTGTCGGCATCGGTCATGCCGTTCTTGTCGGTCAGGCCTTCGCCGGGGCTCAGATTGCCCTTTACCTTGTCGCCCTTGTTGGACTTGTTGCCCTTGTCGGCCTGGCCGGTGAAGGCAGAGTCGGTTTTCTGGGCGTTCTCGATCGCGCCGTCGCCAGGAAGGCCGGAGATCTCAGCCGGCTTGTCGGACTGATCGGCTGCGTTCGTGCTGGAAACTTCGACCTGCTGGGTCCAGAAATCCGGGTCGAACGGGTCGCGATAGGCCTTGCCGCCCTCCGCACCGGTCGCCGGACCGGCATCTTTCTGGCCCCCCTCGCCCTTGTCGCTGACATTGGCCTGGGTGTCGGTCTGCTGGGCGATCTCGGCGATCACGGCATAGGGGTTCTCGAAATAGTCGGCGTCGGAATATTTCACTTCCTGGCCGGCGGTCGACTTCTTGTCCTTGCCCTCGTCGGCCTGCTCGCCGGGTGTGCTTTCCTTGCCCTTCGACTTCGACTTGTCCTGGTCGTTCTCGCCTTGGGCGTCCTTGGCCGGCTTCTTCAGCCCCTTCGAGGCAGGCTGCGGATCGGTGAGCTTGATCGGGTTGAAATAGCTCGCGACGGCGGCCTTCGTCTCCTCATTGGCGGCATTGACCAGCCACATGATCAGGAAGAAGGCCATCATGGCGGTCATGAAGTCCGCGTAAGCGATCTTCCAGGCGCCACCGTGATGGCCGTCGTGCTTGCCACCATGCCGCTTGACGACGATGATTTCATTTTTGCCGTGGTGATGGCTTTCGGCTTCACTCATCCGGTCACCTCAGAAAGCGCCTGCGCCCAATTTGCCAATCGGGTCAGGAGCACGGTGTCGTTGATCTCGACAGAGATGTCGGCCGAGCTGTTCTCGATGAAGCGGCTCTCGATGCCGTCAATGTCCAGGAGCGGCTTCAGCCGGGCATAAAGCCGCTCGGGCCCGCGCACGACGACCGTCGCGACAGCGCTTTCGGCCAGCGCCTGGCGAACGAGATCGGCCAGTTGCCCGATTGCCTTGCGCGCCACCTGCTCTTCCATGACCGGCAACAGCACCTGAAATGCCTGTTCAGAAAGCGTCTGCGAGATCATCTGGGTCATCTCGTGAAAACGGGTATGGATCATCCAGATCGTCTCGCTTTCATGCGCGTCCGCCAGTCCCTGGAGCTGCAACGCATGCGCACCCTTCAGCAGTTCAAGGTCTTCCTCGTGCTTGGCCTGGAAATAGGCCTCCGCTTCGTCATAACCTTCCTGATGTGCCTCGCGCCGTTCGGCTTCGACATCGATCTTCGGCTCGGAAACGAAATCCAGATCAGGCATGGGTGCCCCGGAAAGCGCGCTGAGAAAATCGTTGCCGACCGGCGCGGCCGGAGCAGGCGCGCTGAAATCCTTTAGGTATTTCGTCAACATGGCATTCATTGCTAAGCCGCCGGGACTGGAGGGGAACGATGGCGCATCGACCAAATCGAACATGTCGCCGCACGGGCAAAAGGCTAGTGGCGCAATCTTGCGCGAAAATGAATGCGTTGGGCCGCGTCAGGGCAATAACGCGACCCAACTTTCCGAAACCGCGCCGATGACCGGCAGCGCGGCGGAACCTGAATATTTTCAGGGCTTTGTGGCGACGGCCCCTTCCCCCCACGGAACGACGGCCGCGCCTGGTCACCTCACCGCCGGAGCCATGTCCGGCCAGGCGGTCGCCTTGACGCGCTCTTACTTGAAGAGCGCGAGGATGTTTTCGGCGTTCGAATTGGCGATCGACAGTGACTGGATGCCGAGTTGCTGCTGCGTTTGCAAAGCCTTCAACTTGGTCGATTCCTCGTTCATGTCGGCGTCGACCAGTCGGCCGATACCCTTGTCGATCACGTCCATCAGCGTCGAGACGAAATTATTCTGCGCGGTGATGCGCGAATTGATGGAACCCAGCGTTGCTGCCGAGTCGGTCAATGTACTCAGCATCTTGTCGACAGCGGAGATCATGCCGTCGAGATTTTCTGGCGCGGTGGTGGTGTCGAGTTTGATTTCCGTGCCGCTGGCGGGCGTCGTCGATGTGGCATCAAGCAGGAAGTAGCTCGCCTGAATGGTCGACGTCGAGTTCGGATCCCCCTGGGAGACGCTCACCGCCGCGGTGAGAATGCCCTCCTGGGCGTCGTCCTTGTCGATCAGCGTCGAGGTCGACGTATCGAATTTGAGCGTCTCGACCGACACGGTGCCGTCCGAAGCACGATTGAAGGAGCCGACCATTTCGACGGTGCCCGGAGGCGTGGTGGTGTCGTTGAACAGCCAGTTCTCGCCGGAGAATGAAGCAGATTCCGAAATGGACTGCAACTGACTCTTGAGCTCTTTCAACTCTTCATTGATTTTATTCTTGTCGACCCCGGGTTCGCGTGCGGCTACGAGCTTGGCCTTGATCTCGCTGACGACGTCGATCGCGGAATTGAGACCGGTATAGGCGGTGTCGGTCTTGGCAGCGCCGAGGCCGAGTGCGTCCTGCACCGTCGACAGCGCCTTGTTGTCGGAACGCATCGTCGTGGCGATGGACCAATATGCAGCATTGTCCGACGCGGTTTCGACCCGGTAGCCCGAGGAAATACGCTGCTGCGTGGTTTCCATTTTGCTGTTAATGTCACGAAGAGTTTGCAGCGCCGCCATGGCGGCGGTGTTGGTCATCATGCTGGCCATTGATTTTGCCCTACCTGGAGTTTCGCGGACATTCCGGAACTTGATACCGGCAACGGCAGAAGCGCATCATGCTCTCGGTCGCCGCTCTTGCCCTGGACGACCCGTCTGCCATTCTTTAATTTTATGTAAAGACTTATGGTTAATCAACGGTTAACGGGCGTCGCGAATTTTTTAATTCATATTTAAGATTCAGCCAACCGATAAGTTGCAGCGGACTGCCGCCGTTTTACCGAATTATTTCAATGCCTTGCGGGACAGCACCGATACTCGTCATTACAGCATATTCTAATTTAGAACCGTTCCACATCCCGAATGCAAAGCGCCGGCGGCTGCAAAGGCAGCCGCCGGCGTCATTCGACCGAAAAGTGATTCGAAATCTTAACGGAAGAGCTGGAGGATGTTGTCGGCGTTGGAATTGGCGATCGACAGCGACTGGATGCCGAGCTGCTCCTGCGTCTGCAACGCCTTGAGCTTGGTCGACTCTTCGTTCATGTCGGCGTCGACGAGGCGACCGACACCCTTGTCGATCGTGCTCATCAGATCTCCGACGAAGTTGTTCTGCAGCTCGATGCGCATGTTGGTCGAACCGATGACCGACGCAGAATTGGTCATATTCATGAGCATTTCGTCGACTGCGGAAATCATGCCGTCGATATCCTGGGACGTCGTGGTGGCGTCGAGCTTGATCTCGGTGCCAGCAGGGGAAACGGATGCGCCGGTACCGACATTGAGCAGGTAGTAAGTGTTCGTCGTGTTGCCGGTGCTGGTGGCAACGGCGACCGAAGTGTCGGCGGTCAGCAGGCCCTTGGTCGAGTCATACTTGTCAACCAGGGTCGACGTGGCGGTATCGAACTGCAGAAGACCGACGGAAACGGTGTTGTCTGACTTGCGGTTGAACGAACCGACCATTTCGACCGTGGTATTGGCGGTCGAGTCATCGTTGTAGAGCCAATTCTGGCCGGAGAACGAAGCCGATTGCGAAATCGAGAACAGCTGGTTCTTGAGCTCGGTCAGTTCAGAGTTCACCTTGCCCTTGTCGACGCCCGGTTCGCGAGCGGCCACCAGCTTGGCCTTGATCTCTGACACCACGTCGATGGCGGAGTTAAGACCGGTATAGGCCGTGTCGGTCTTGGCGGCACCGAGGCCGAGGGCGTCCTGAACGGTGGAGAGCGCCTTGTTGTCCGACCGCATGGTCGTGGCGATCGACCAATAAGCTGCGTTGTCCGCAGCCTTGCCAACCCGATAGCCAGAAGAAATATGGGCCTGGGTATCTTCCATATTCTGGCTGATGGTCCGCAACGTGCTGAGAGCCGCCATTGCGGAAGTGTTCGTCATAATGCTCGTCATTGCTGTCCTGCCCCTCTTGGTACGGGAAAATGAAAGGGACATTCCGGGCTACTGGTACCGGCAAACGGCGGAAGGGCATCATGCCTGTTAGCGTCTCTGTTTGGCTAACCCGACGTTCGTTGAGTTCCAATAAACACCCATATGGTTAAGGAACATTGAAGCGTGAGACGCTATTAACCACGTTTGTTAGCTATGTTTTTTAAGGAAAAATTGGCGATGAATTTTAACCAAAAATAAAGCCGCCCGGTTTGCCGGGCGGCCAGTTGTCAGATCTGCGTTTCCGATTAGCGGAAGAGCTGCAGGATGTTCTGAGAGTCGGAGTTTGCGATCGACAGCGCCTGGATGCCGAGCTGCTGCTGGGTCTGCAGGGCCTTGAGCTTGGTCGATTCCTCGTTCATGTCGGCATCAACGAGGCGGCCAACGCCCTTGTCGATCGTGTCCATGAGGTTGGAAACGAAGTCGTTCTGCATGCCGATTCGGGTGTTGGCTGCACCGAGATTGGCGGCGGTGTCCGTCATCGAGCTGAGCATGGAGTCGACCGCGGAGATCATGCCGTCGATGTCCGTGTTGGTGGTCGAGGCATCCAGCTTGATTTCGGTGCCGCTCGGGCCGGTCGCGGCACTGACGTTGAGCAGGTAGTAGCTGTTGGTGGTGTTACCGGTGCTGGTAACGACCGTCGTGGAGTGGTCGGCGGTCAGCAGACCGAGCGAGGAGTCGTTGGTGTCGATCAGCGTCGAGGTGGCGCTGTCGAATGTGAGCACGCCGACCGAGACGGCACCCGTGTCGGAGCGGTTGAACGAGCCGACCATTTCAACGGTGGTGTTGGCGGTCGAGTCGGCGTTGTAAAGCCAATTCTGGCCAGAGAACGAAGCCGATTGCGAAACCGACTGCAGCTGGCTTTTCAGTTCGGTCAGTTCGGCGTTCACCTTGGTCTTGTCCACGCCCGGTTCGCGGGCGGCAACGAGCTTGGTCTTGATCGTGTTCATCACGTCGATGGCCGAGTTCAGGCCGGTATAGGCCGTGTCCGTCTTGGCGGAAGCGAGGCCGAGCGCGTCCTGGACGGTGCCCATCGCAGCCTTGTCGGACTTCATCGTGGTGGCGATCGACCAGTAAGCGGCGTTGTCGGACGCCGATTGGACGCGATAACCAGACGAGATGTGGTTCTGCGTCGTGTTCATCTGTTCATCGATGGAACGCAGCGTCTTCAGGGCGGACAGAGCGGAGACGTTAGTGATGATGCTAGACATTGGGGGGTTGTCCCTTTTTACGAGTTACAAATCTAGGGACATGCCGGACTCGAACAAACTTACCGGCACGGCGTTTCGGCATCATGCCAAAGGTCCGCCCTCTTTCGGCTTCAGACCTCATCGTCGTGTGAGGGCCAATATCGGAGCCAGAGCTTGCCAAGCTCTTAATTTCGGGCTTTGCAGTTTAGCCACCGGTTAATGTGGTTAAAAAACGACAAATATCCGAATTTCCTGGGAAATTCGGCTTAAAACGATGCAATTTAGGGTGTCAGTTGAACGATCGGACGAGGCTGCCAACCAGAAGGTTCCAGCCGTCGATCAGGACGAAGAACAGAACCTTGAACGGCAGCGAGATCGATGTCGGCGGCAGCATCATCATGCCCATGGCCATGGTGATCGTCGCCACGATCAGGTCGATGACCAGGAAAGGCAGCACGATCAGGAAGCCGATTTCGAAGCCCCGGCGGATTTCCGAGATCATGAAGGCGGGCACGAGCACGCGGAGATCAGGCGCACCATTGGTGACGGCCGGCTGGCCGCGCTCGGCAGCAATGTCGGCGAAGAGTTTCAAATCCTTGTCGCGCGTGTTGGCGGCCATGAAATCGCGGAAGGGAATGGAAATGCGCCGGATCGCTTCGCCTTCGTCGATCTGGGAGGCGAGCAGTGGCTGGGCGCCGGTGGTCCAGGCACGCTCGAGCGTCGGAGACATGACGAAGAAGGTCATGAACAGCGCGAGGCTTGTCAGGATCATGTTGGACGGCGTCGTCGACAGGCCCATGCCGGAGCGCAGGATCGAAAAGGCGATGATGAATCGGGGAAAACTCGTCACCATCACCAGGATGCCGGGCGCCACCGACAGGATCGTCAGCAGGCCGAAGGTGCGGATGATCCAGCTCGCCACCGAGCCGTTGATCGGCGTGTTGAGAATGTCCGGTGTCGTGGTCTGCGCGTGCGCGGCGCCGGTGCTGCATGCTAGGCAGAGAACAGTCAAAAACAACAGCGATTTCAGGACACGCGGGCTCATTGGATCACAAATGTCCTGAACAGAATCTTCGAAATCTTGCCCTCGGAGATCAGGTCGGCACGATCCTGCAGATCCTCCTTGAGATATTGGAAACCGCGCGGTCCCTCGATCTGCTGCAGCGTCACCGTCCTCAGATAGAGCATGATGTCCTGGTGAATGGCCTCGGCAAGCTTCGGATCTGGCTTGTCCTTGAACAGCAGTGCCACGTCGAGCCGTACCCATTTGTCGCTCGGATAGGCGAGATTGGTGAGGATCGGCTCAAGCTGGGTGACACCGGTCTCGTCCGCGCTCAGCATCGGCAGGCCGTCATCGGGCTTCTTGCTCTTCTCCTCAGCCGCAGCTGGCTCAAGCTTCTTCGGCACGTTGACGACCGGTGACAGCATCTGGCCAAGAAACCAACCGCCGGCACCGGCAATGACGGTCACGACCGCGACCGCGGCGATCGTCACCAACAGCGCGGATTTCTTCTTGGGCTCGGGGCCTTCGATCGCGTCAACCATGGTTCATCCGTGCCCCGGGGGCCTTGTTGCAAGAGTTTCCCGCCGCATCACATCGGCGAGAAAATATCGAGGAACTGCTGCCCGACCGGTGGGTTTTGAACTTCCGTGAGCCGTCCGCGGCCGCCGTAGGAGATGCGAGCTTCGGCGATCTTGTCGTAGGAAATCCTGTTGTTGGCGTCGACGTCGAGCGGCCGGACGATACCGGCGATGTTGAGCACGCGCAGTTCCTGATTGACCCGCACTTCCTGCGAGCCGCTGATCAGGAGATTGCCGTTGTCCATCTTGCCGGTGACGACGACGGCGACCTGCAACGTGATCTTTTCCTTGCGATCGATCGAGCCGTCACCCTTGGTCGAGGTCTCCGCGTCGTTGTTGATGTTGAGATCGAGGCCGAGCTTGTTGTTGGTGGTGTCGCCGCCGTCCAACCCGAACTTGCGGCTCCAGGTGCTGGAGCGGCTGCGGTCGGTCGTGTTGTCGAACGACGCCTGCTCGTCGATGTTGATGGTGACCGTCAGGATGTCGCCGACATTGAGCGCGCGCGCATCCTTGAACAGCGCCGCCCTGTTGTCGTTCCATAGCGAATAGCCGGTCGCCGTGTCCTGTGGCTGCTTCGGATAGAGCGCCAGGGAATTGGTCTTGGTGAATTGCAGGCCGGTACCAACCGGACTCATCGAGGGCGCACGGCCGAGCTCGGTGACCGATTGCGTACTGCAGCCTGCGAGAGGGATCAGGACCGTCAGGGCGGCGATCTTTGATTTCATGACGGATTCCTTGGCGTGTCGTCGCGCTGCTGCATCGCCGACATGATGGCGGTCACCATGGCGGCTTTCTTCGGCTCCATCTCGGTCAGGATCAGGCTCGACTGGGCAGGCTTGAGCTTGACGATGATCGCCGAGACGATGCTTGGATCGAGCAGGTTCATTTGCGCGGCGGCGGCATCGGGCGGCATCTTCTTGTAGATGTCGACCAGGCCAGCATTCGCCGCCTTGAGGAATTGGGTGCGCTTGTTGAGCCAGGTCTCGTATTCGGTCTTGCGCTTTTCGAGAATGGCGATGCGGTCATTGACCTGGGACTGGAGCTTGGTCAGCTCTTCCTTCTGCAGCTGGTAGCGCTGATCGCGGGCCGCGTCGGCGATGTTGTTGCAGAAGGTCTTGATCTCCTCGCGCGCCGTTTTGACCGCCGGCTTCGGCTCGCCGGACTTGTCCTCGGCGAGAGCGCCGGAGATCGGCGCGGCCGCGAGGCAGAGCCCCGCGAGCGCCAGAGTGCGGATTGCCAGAGTTTTGAGAGTGCCTGATGTCATCATTGCAAGACGAGCTCCGCCTGTAATGCGCCTGCCGATTTGATGCCCTGGAGGATGGCGATGATGCCGTCAGGCTTCACGCCGATGCTGTTGAGCCCCGAAACCAATGTCTTGAGGTCCGAGCCCTTGAGGATCGCCACCTTGGTGTTGGCCTGCTGCGCGACGATATCCGTCTGCGGCTGCACGGCCGTCTGGCCGTTGGAGAAAGGCAGCGGCTGCACCACTGTCGGGTTCTCGCTGACCTGCACCGTGAGCGTGCCGTAACTGACCGCGACTTCCGATATCCGCACGTCGGCGCCGATGACGATGGTTCCGGTTCGCTCGTTGACCACCACCTTGGCCGGCGTGTCGGTATCGATCACGAGGTTTTCGACTTCCGCCATCAGGCGTGCGAGGTCCGCCTGCCTGGGCTTCTCGATCACCACTTCCTGGCTGTCGTTGACGGTGGCAATCGGGCCGCCATAGGTCGTCTTGGCAAACTGGTTGATGGCGTCGGTCATGCGCACGGCGGTGGAGAAATCCGGGTTGCGCAGCTGCAGGACCAGGTTGGCCGAGTCCTTGAAGCGCGACGGCAGCGGCCGCTCGATGATGGCGCCGTTCGGCACACGGCCGGCGGTCGTCACACCTTGGGTAAGCTTGGCTGCGTCACCCGTCGCCGAAAAACCGGAAACGATGATCGGTCCCTGCGCCACCGCATAGATCTGGCCATCGGCGCCGGTGAGCGAGGTCATGACCAGCGTACCGCCGCGCAGCGACGTGGCGTCGCCGAGAGAGCTGACGGAAACGTCCATACGGCTGCCGGGGCTGGCAAAGGGTGGCAGCGAGGCGGTGACCATGACAGCGGCGATGTTCTTGGTGCGGTTGTCGCCGCCCTGAGTCGAGATGCCGAGATTCTGCAGCATCGCCCTGAGCGACTGTTCCGTAAACGGCGCGTTCCTGAGGCTGTCGCCGGTGCCCTGCAGGCCGACGACGAGACCGTAGCCGATCAGCTGGTTGTCGCGCCCTGCCTGAAGCGAAGCAACGTCCTTGATGCGCGCCGTCGCCATCGCGTCGGCATAGTCAGGCCAGAGCGTGGCGAGAGCGAAGACAGCGACCAGGAGCTTGACGAACTGCTTCATTTCTGCGCCACCAATATCGTTCCGTCGGCGAGCACCGTGCCGCTGACAATGGCGCCGGAATCGGCGTTGCGCACCTGGATCACGTCACCGATATTGCCGTCGCCGAGCGGCACGCCGGATGCCGTGATGCGCAGGGTGCCGTTGTCGAAGATCATCACTGCCTTGTCGCCGCGCCTGACCGTATAGGGCTTGCGCAACGCGGAGATCATGATCGTGCGGCCCGGCAGCAGCGTGCGAGTGGTGATCATGCCGTCGACCTCTTCGGCCGACCGGGCATAGCCCTCGATCAGATTCGGATTGGTGACCGCAACGACCTCGATCTGGTCGGCGCCGATCAGTTGCCCCGGATAGATGATCGTGCGCGGAATGGCCGCCTTGCCGAGGTCGACCGCCTGCGCGGTGGCTCCCATGGCAAGTGCAAGCGTCAGCGGCAGGAGCAGGCCAGCCGCCTTGCTTGCGAGATTTTTGATATGCGCCAAGCCAAACGTCATGTTTGCCCGCCTTTTCAGGTTGTCATGCCTTTGCTGACCGTCTGAGCCATCTCATCGGCCGTGGTGATGACCTTGGAGTTCATTTCATAGGCGCGCTGCGCCGAGATCAACTCGGTGATTTCCTTGACCGGATCGACGTTGGAACCTTCGAGATAACCCTGCTGGGTATAGGCGAAGGATGGGTCGTTCGGCACGCCGACCACCGGATCGCCCGAGGCCACCGTCTGTTGGAACATGTTGTCGCCCAGTTCCTGCAGGCCAGCTTCGTTGGCGAAGTTGACGATCTGCAACTGGCCGAGCAGCGTCGGCGTCGTGGCAGTACCGACCGTCGCATAGATCTGGCCCGTCTTGTTGATCGAGACGTCGGTCGCGTTTACCGGAATGGTGATGTTCGGAACCACGGCGTTGCCGTCGATCGTCACCAGCTCGCCATTCTCGTTCTTGTTGAAAGCGCCGTCGCGCGTGTACTTGATCGTGCCATCCGGCATCTGGATCTGGAAGAAACCACGGCCGACGAGCGCGAGGTCGAGCGGGTTGCCGGTCTGAACCAGGTCACCTTCCGTGTGCAGGTTGCGCACCGCAGAGAGCTTGACGCCGAGGCCGATATTGACGCCTTCCGGCACCGTCGACTGGTTGGCCTCGTTGGCCACGCCGGGAGCGCGGTCGGTCTGATAGAGCAGATCGGTAAATTCGGCGCGAGAGCGCTTGTAGCCGGTCGTATTGATATTGGCGATGTTGTTGGCGATGACTTCCAGATTGGTCTGCTGGGCGTTCATGCCGGTGGCTGCGATGGCGAGGGCTCTCATGATTTACCTCAGATTGGCATCTTGACGACGTCAAGATAGGCCGAAACGATCTTGTCGCGGAACGCCATGGCGGTCTGCAGTGTCTGGTTGGCCGTCATCACCGATTCGACCACTTCGCGGACGCTTGCCTTGCCGAGGATGCCGTCCGAGGATTTCTTCTCGGCGTCCTTGAGGTTGGTCTCGAAGGTATTGCCGAGGTCTTTCATATAATCGGCGAAGGAGGCACCGGGGACCGCGCTGGTCTCGGCGGCCGGCTTGGTAAGTTCGATGTCGCTCGTGCTTTTGAGCTGCGATGCCAGCGAAGCTGCAGTTGAGAGCGGGGAAATGGCATCTATCATGACGAGGACCTCAGGAGATCGATGGTCGAGGAGATCAGATCGCGCGCCTGGCGGATCGATTGCAGGTTGGCTTCGTAGGAACGATTGGCTTCCCGCATGTCGGCCATTTCGACAAGCACGTTGACATTCGGATATTTCACCATGCCCTTGGCGTCCGCCGCCGGATTGCCGGGATCATATTCCTGGATGAAGGGCGTGGTATCCTTGCCGATCTTGTCGACCTGGACTGTCGTGACGCCGTTGGCGCGGTCGAGCTCCTGAGAGAAGGTGATCGTCTTGCGCTGATAGGGATCGCCGCCGGGAGAGGTGGCGGTGGAGCGCGCATTGGCAAGGTTTTCCGAAACGATGCGCAGGCGCGTGGAATCTGCCGAAAGACCTGAAGAGGAGATTTTCAGCGATGCGGACAATGGATCCATCATCTTGATCAACCCTTCCTGACGGTCGTGAGCATCATCTGGTTGAATGCCTTGACGATGCCGGTGTTGAGGTCGTAGTCGCGCTTGACCATGCCCTCCTTCTCCAACTCGCCGGACAGGTCGACCGAGTTGCCTGACAGTTGCGAGGTGGCACCCTTGTCGATACCGGATTCGACGACATAGGTGTCGCCGGGCGAGTCGACGAAGTGCATGGGGCTGGTTGCCGCCATCGGTAATTGCGTGTTGTCCAGTACCTGGTCGAAGGGCGCCACGTCCTTGGCCTTGTAGGCCGGCGTGTTCGCATTGGCGATGTTACTGGATACGACTGTCTGGCGGGTTTGAAGCCACTCCGCCTGTCGTGACGCCAATTCAAAGAGCTGAATAGGCTGCATAGGTGATCTCCGTCTTCATGACCGAACTATCGTCTTCATGACTGATGTGACCCTACGGGGATAATCTTGCGCGGGACTTGCACCCCGAAACCCAAGAAAATACCGGTTTCCTAACGATTTTCACTGATCCAAGTCTGCAAGCCAAACGAGGCCGGAAGCAGTGGCTTCCAGCCTCGTCCGCCGTCCCCGCTCAAAACTTATTTGCGCTTGCCGTCGCTGTCGTAAATGTCGCCCTTGTCGGTCAGCAGCGTCCACTGGCCGTCTTGTTCCTCGAACGAGGCAACCTTCGACTGATCGGGCAACGGCGAGCCGGGTTCGACCACATAGACGCCGTTCTCATCCTCGATCAGCGCCTTGCCCTTGGCGACATGCAGGAGATGGAAGCGGTTGCCGGGATTCGGGAAGGGCTGGTTGACCGCATCCGGGTCGCCCTTGATCTTCGTCTCGTCGAGGCCCGGCACCGTGCCAGTGAAGATCGGATCGCTGGCGTCCGGGTTCTTCGCTGCTACGCCATTGTTGGTGAAAGCGGTCGGTGTCTGGCTGAAGGTCTTGCGTTCGGACCAGCCGGGAAAGTTGCGCGAGATCATCGACACCGTGGCGCCGATGCCGAACTTGGCCGAATTGAAGAACACATACCAGGGGAAAAAGGCCGCCGATAGCGCCAGTGCCGCACCAGAATAGCCGATGATACGGTCAGCGGTCCAGAAGCGCTTGCGCTTCACTTCCTTTGCCGGCGCTACCGGCTCTGCGACGTCGGGTTCGATCATGTTACCTCTGCCTTAGGGCATTGCCAGCGGTCGCCTGGTTCTGCGCGGCGGCATTCTTGAGAGCCACCGCCATGTCGGCGAAGGCGTCGCGCGAGGGGCGCTCGCCGGGTGTCTGTTTCAGGACTTCGTAAATCGGCGGCACCTGCTTGACCGCCATGTCGAGATCGGGATCAGCCCCCGGGCGGTAGCCGCCGATGAGCCGGAGATCACGCGTTTCCTCGTAGCGGTGGATCAGCGATTTGAGCCGCGACACCAGCTTTTCTTCGTCCGGTGTCCAGACTTTACGGGCCAGACGCGAGATCGAGGCCAGCGGATCGATCGGTGGGTAGCGGCCCTCCTCGGCAAGCGCACGGTCGAGAACGATATGGCCATCGAGAATGCCGCGGGTGGAGTCGGCGATCGGGTCGTTGTGATTATCGCCGTCGACCAGGATCGAGATGATCGCGGTGATGCTGCCGGTGCCTTCCGGTCCGGGACCGGCGCGCTCGAGCAATTTCGGCATCTCGGTGAACACCGAAGCGGGATAGCCGCGCGCCACCGGCGGCTCGCCCGATGCCGTCGCCACTTCGCGGATCGCATGCGCGAAGCGGGTGACGGAATCGACGATCAGCAGGACATTGTGGCCCTCGTCACGGAAATGTTCGGCGATGGTGATCGCCGATAGCGGCGCCATCTTGCGCAACATCGGGCTTTCGTCGGACGTCGCCACGACGGCCACGGATTTCTGGATATTGGCGCCGAGCGTATCCTCTATGAATTCGCGCACTTCACGGCCGCGTTCGCCAACCAGCGCGATCACCACCTTGTCAAAGGCGTCGGCCCGGGCCAGCATGGACAGCAGCGTCGATTTGCCGACGCCGGATCCGGCAAAGATGCCCAGACGCTGGCCAAGGCAAAGCGGCGAGAAAATATCGATGGCGCGTACGCCGGTCTTGAAGCCCTTGGAGACACGCTGCCGCGTCATCGACGGCGGCGCCATGTTGGAAATCGACCGCGCTTTCGGACCGTGATCGAGCGGGCCGAGACCATCGATCGGTTCGCCGAGCGAATTGATGGTGCGGCCGCACCAGCTGTCGGTCGGCGACAGCCGGAAGGCGCCGCGGCGCAGGATGAGATCGCCGATGCCGATCGGCTCGCCCGGCTCGATCGGGCAGACATAGGCGATATCGGGCTCGACCCGCACGACCTCGCCGAGATGCACGCCGGTCTTGCTCTGATGGGCGACGAATTCGCCAAGCCGCACATGCTGCGAAAGACCGCTGACCGTATAATGGCCGGCAGCGATCGTCTTCACCCGGCCGCCGTGATTGACGAGCGCGTCGGGGCGCATGAAGCGGCGGAGCACGCCGGCCAGGTCGGCCAGCCTGCGGTCCGCATCGCTTTCAGTTTCTTCATCGATCTCGACCATGTGCCGCAGACTCCGTCCCGATTACTTGGCGCCGCCGAGCGTCTTGATCGCGTCGTTCATCGAGCTCTCGCTGTTGCGCATGAGCTGCGAGACGTAATCGAAGTTGCGGGAGATATTGATCAACTGCGTCATCTGCAGGATCGGGTTGACATTGGCTTCCTCAACGAAGCCCTGCAGCACGCCGATCTTGGAATCGTTGACCACCGGCTCCGGCTGCTGGCCTGGGATGATCGCCGTATTGCCGACACGGGTGAAATTCGGGCCGATATTGGCGGTGAACAGGCCGAGTGTCGCCACGGGAGAGCCGTTCTGGTAGAGGATGCCGTCCTTGGAAACGTTCGGCGGGCCGGCTTGCGGATTGAGCTGGATCGGCGCGCCGCTGGCATCGAGGACCGGATAGCCTTCCAGCGTGACGATATCGCCGGTATCGAGCATAGAGAAGCGGCCATCCTTGGTGAGTGCACTGCCCTGCGGCGAATCCACCGAGAACCAGGCGTCGCCGCGGATGGCGAAATCGAGTGGATTGCCCGTCTGCGTAATGGCGCCGTTGTCGGTCGAGAGATATTCCTGGCCAGGCGAGACATAGTCGACTTTCGCGCCCTCGACGCGGGTCATGACGTCATCGAACTTGGTTTGCGTTGCCCTGAAGCCGACCGTGTTCATGTTGGCAAGGTTGTCGGCGAGGGTATTGAGGCGCTTTTCCAATGAAATCTGCGAGGAAAGTGCGACGTAGAGACCCGATTGCATTTCGGCTTTACCTCCGGCGGCCCGTCATGGACTGCGACATAGTAACGATCGATCTGCCAAACGGCACGCGTGCACGCACCCACTGACATGAAGCCAATCTGCGCGCATTTGCTTGTGCGAGGCTTTTGCCGCAAAGCCGTGGTTTTCCCGCCCCGAACAGGTTCACGCAAGGCAGGAAACGTATTCCGACAACAGTATTTCAGAGTGAGCTGGGGCGACGCAGCATGAATATCATTATCGGATTGGTCATCGTTTTCGGCTGTATCATAGGCAGCTTCATGGCAGGTGGCGGCCATGTCAGCGTGTTGTGGCAGCCTTACGAATTCATCGTCATCATCGGCGCCGGCATCGGCGCCTTCATCGCCGGCAACCCGCTGAAAGTCATCAAGGACTCCGGCAACGCAATGGGCGAAGCCTTCAAGAACGCCGTGCCGAAGGACCGCAACTATCTCGACACGCTCGGCGTGCTCTACGCCCTGATGCGCGACCTGCGCACCAAGTCGCGCAACGAGATCGAAGCCCATATCGACAATCCGGACGAATCCTCGATCTTCCAGACCGCGCCGACCATCCTGAAGAACAAGGAATTGACCGCGTTCATTTGTGACTATGTGCGCCTCATCATCATCGGCAATGCACGCAGCCACGAGATCGAAGCGTTGATGGATGAGGAAATCCAGACCATCGAGTACGATAAGATGAAGTCCTACAACGCGCTGCAGAACATGGGCGATGCCTTCCCGGCCATCGGCATCGTCGCCGCCGTTCTCGGCGTTATCCACGCCATGGGCGCGATCACCGAACCGCCGGAAGTTCTCGGCCACCTGATCGGCGCGGCGCTTGTCGGTACGTTCACCGGTATTCTCGTGTCCTACTGCATCGTCAATCCGCTCTGCTCGATGATCAAGTCCGTGCGGACCAAGCAGAATCGGCTATATGTGATCGTCAAGCAGACGCTGATCGCCTACATGAACGGCTCGGTTCCGCAGGTGGCGCTCGAATATGGCCGCAAGACGATTTCTTCTCACGAACGCCCCTCCATCGACGCCGTCGAACAGGAAATGATGAATCCCGGCGGGCAGGCAGCCTGATGAATAAAGGGAAAAAGCAATGACTGCTCAGGTCCCGTCCATCGATCCGCAGATTTTCGCTTTGCTGACCGGCCAGCTCGGTTCACGCCAGGCGGTCGGCAAAATCTGCAGCGAATTCGGCCAGGTGCTCGGCGCCTTCCTGCCCGACCTCGTTGAGCTCGAATCCCAGCTGAAGCTCGACTTCTCCTATGAAGGCTGCACGACCGGCTACAAGAACGATCTCATCGCCGATCTCGACGAATACATGATTCTGGTCGACGGCTCGCTCAAGAACTGGTGCCCCGATTTCACCATCGCCTGCTCCACGACCGTGATCATGGCGATGGTCGAGTGTCTGATGGGCGGCGACAAGACTGTGATCGTCGAGCCAGAAGCGCGGCCGGCCTCCTCGATCGAGCTCGAAATGGCGCCGATGGTCACCGACAAGATCGCCTCGGTGATCAAATCGGCGGTCAACGCGCCGGGCAATTACGAGCCCCTGCTTTCCAAGCCCTATAATGCCGCCAAGCGCCCCAAGCCGGCCGACGACTATGTCGACATGCATGCGGCGCAAATCCGCATGAAGGTGGAATTCGGCGCTGTGGTCAGCGAGTTTTCGGTGATCATCCCGCAGAAGACGCTGCTGAAGACAGTGGTCAAGGCCCCCGTGGCGGTCACCGCCGGTGCGAAGAACGGCCCCGACTGGAGCGATATTCTCAAAGAGCAGGTGCATCGCTCGGAAGTCCGGGTCGAGGCGCGCATCCATCTCACGCCGCTCAAGCTCGGCTCGATCGCCAAGCTGCAGCCAGGGGACGTGATCCCGTTCCTCGATGCCGGCGACGTCCATGTCCAGGTCGCCGCCAATGGCCGCGATCTCTATTCCTGCGAATTCGGCCGCTCCGGCGACCAATATACCGTCCGGGTGAAAGAAACGGCAGGCTCGGAGGAGGATCTTCTCCGTGACCTGCTCGGCTAAGCGTCGATCCGATCGGCATCCTGCCGACCACCACCTTTTGTTGAAGAAAAGCCTTGCGCAAGTTTGAACTGGAATAGTCATACTATGGCACCCAAGACAGCAAAGACACCAGACGCACCCGACCTCGGCGACAACAATGACGAGCTCGACCAGGCTATCAACGACCTGCGCGGCGTGTTGAAGGCCGACGCCGACGGCGCCCCAGCTTCAGCCGGCGATTTCGGCATGGATTTTCCGGCAACCTCAGAAGCGTCGAGCGATTTCGGCTCGGGCTTCGATGCCGACCCGGCCTCCGAAGCGACGAGCGATTTCGGCGGCGCTTCGGATTTTGGCGGCAGCAGCGATTTTGGCGGCGGCAGCGATTTCGGCTCCGGTTTCGGCGGTGGCGATTTCGACGAAGCCGCTTTCGGCGGCGCGCTGCCGAACGCTTCGGCGCAGTCCTCATCCTTCTCGGCGAGCGAGCCGGGCAGCGGCATGCAGGCCAACATGAACCTGATCATGGACATCCCGATCGATGTCCAAATCATCCTCGGCTCAAGCCGGATGCAAGTCTCCAGCTTGATGAATCTCACCGAGGGTGCAATCATCTCGCTGGATCGGCGAATCGGTGAACCTGTGGATCTCGTCGTCAATGGCCGGCTGATCGGCCGCGGCGAGATCACTGTGATGGAAGACGACGAGACCCGTTTCGGCATTCGCCTCCTTGAGGTGAAAGCGGTTGCGAAATCCTGAGTTATAGTTCGTAATAAACCGGAATGATTCCGGGGAGACCGTCGAAATGTTTGACTTCGACAATTTTGGCGAGACTGCGCTCACCAGCAATCTGAGCCCGCCGGACAAGGCTGCTGCAGTGTTGCTGGCCATGGGCAGGCCGATTGCCGGCCGCTTGCTGAAATATTTTACCCAGGCTGAATTGCAGGCCATTATTCATTCCGCGCAGCGGCTGCGGCAGATCCCTCCCCAGGAACTGATCGAACTGGTCAACGAATTCGAGGACCTGTTCACTGAAGGCGCTGGCCTGATGGACAATGCAAAGGCGATCGAAGGCATCCTCGAAGAGGGCCTGACGCCGGACGAAGTCGACGGCCTGCTGGGCCGACGCGCCGCTTTCCAGGCCTATGAAGCGTCGATCTGGGACCAGCTCGAAAGCGCCGATCCGAAATTCGTTGCCAAATACCTGATCGACGAACATCCGCAGACCATTGCCTATGTGCTATCGATGATTCCCTCTTCCGCCGGCGCCAAGGTGCTGATGGAAATGCCGGAACGTCGCCGCGCCGACATCCTCAACCGTACGGTCAACCTCAAGGAAGTCAGCCCAAAGGCTGCGCAGGTGATCGAAAACCGGGTGATGGATATCCTGCGCGACCTCAACACCGAGCGCAATGCGACCGGCACGGTCAAGGCGGCTGAACTGATGAACGAACTCGACAAGCCCGATGTCGAGGCGCTGCTCGATTCGCTCGAGGCACTCAGCAAGGAAGCGGTGCAGAAGGTGCGGCCGCGCATCTTCCTGTTCGAAGACTTGCTGACCATGCCGCAAAAGAGCCGCGTCCTGCTGTTCAACGACATTGCCGGCGATGTCATCACCATGGCGCTGCGCGGCGTCGCGGCCGATATTCGCGAGGCTGTGCTGTCGGCCATCGGCGCCCGCCAGCGGCGCATGATCGAACAGGACCTCGGCGCACCCGATACGGGTGCCACGCCGCGCAACATTGCGATTGCCCGCCGTTCGATCGCCCAGGAAGCCATTCGTCTCGCGGCCAACGGCCAGATCGAGCTCAAGGAACCAAACGGCGCGGCAGCCGCCTGACGGTTGACGGTCTGAGAGCACGCTCTAACGTGAGGACCGACGCTCATGGCTGACGGTGCTGATAAAGAAAGTAAAACAGAAGCCCCTACCCAGAAACGTTATCTGGAAGCGGCGGAGAAGGGCAATGTGCCCTTCTCGCGCGAAATCACAGTCTTCGCCTCGACGCTGGGCATTTACATCTATCTCGTTTTCTACCTACCCTCCGGCGTTGCCCATCTCTGGGATACGCTGAAGAGCCTGTTCGAGAAGCCGGACCAATGGCGTTTCGAGACCGGGCCTGATGTCGTGGCGCTGTTCATGCGTCTTGGCTGGGAATCGACGGCGATCGTGGCCCCTGCCTTCATCCTGATGGCGACCTTCGGCGTCGGCGCCTCGGTGTTACAGAACCTGCCGAGCCCGGTGCTCGAGCGTATCGCGCCGAAATTCTCGCGCCTCAATCCAGTCTCCGGCTTCCAGCGCATCTTCGGCCTGCCAGGCTATGTCGAGTTCGGCAAGTCACTGGTCAAGGTGTTGGTTGTCGGGACGGTGGTCGTGCTGACGCTCAAGACCGAGTACTTCAAGTCGCTCGATGCAATGTTCTCGGACCCCTATTTTCTGATGAGCAAGCTGAGTTCCGACGTCCGGACAATCCTGCTGATCGTGCTGATCGCGTCGGGCGTCGTCGGTATCACCGACTATTTCTGGACCCATCATCAATGGTTCACCGAGCTGAAGATGACCAAGGAAGAGGTCAAGGAAGAGCGCAAGCAGATGGATGGCGACCCCATCATCAAGCAGCGCCAGCGCTCATTCGCCCGTGACCTCGCCCGCAAGCGCATGATGGCCTCGGTGCCGCGCGCCACGCTGGTCATCGCCAACCCGACGCACTTCGCGGTCGCGCTGCGTTATGTCCGCGAGGAGGATGCGGCACCGGTGGTGATCGCCAAGGGCCAGGATCTGATCGCGCTCAAGATCCGTTCCATTGCCGAAGAAAATGGGATCCCGGTCTTCGAGGATCCACCGCTTGCGCGTTCCATGTTTGCGCAAGTCTCCATCGATAGTGTGATTCCGTCGGTCTTCTACAAGGCGGTCGCCGAACTTCTGCAGAAGATCTACGCATCGAAGAGCACGAAGAGACGGATCAACGGATAGCAATGAAAAAATGCACCTATTCTGCCGAGCGCGAGAAAATCGTGGCGGAAGCGCTTCGCCCTATCGCCACCGAGTTGCGGCTGATCGATGCCGCCGACCTCGTCTCGTTGCTCAGGTATGAACGCTGGGGGAATCTGGCCGATCTCGTCTCATCGGCAGCGGAACTCTATTTCCTGCCCGGAACCGTGCGTTTCGGCGTCGGCGGCGATTATCATCTCGACTGGAACAGCCAGCCGGAAATCCTGCTCGACCTCGAGATCAAGCCTGATGGCGTCAGCATCTACGCCAAGCTGTCGCTGACCGACGAACTCGCTGGCCTGGAAATCTCGCACATCGCCTTCCAGGACCCCTCCCCTGACCAGGACATCAACACCGCTTTCCTGGCCGAAAGCCTGCAGAAGGCGCGCTTCGTCGTGCCGCCACCGATAGCCAGCCTCAACTAAGGCGCGTCGCGTTTTTTAAATTCGGCTCCAGGCGCTTTAGTTCTTTGTTTTTTGCATGTCTCCCGAAACCGGTGACCACTTTCGGGAGACATGCGCTAAAAACTGCGATCAGGCGATATAGCCGAGGCGGATCGCCTTGGCGATCGCCTGGATGCGGTTGACGGAATCGAGCTTCACCGTCGCTGAGGCGAGGTAGGCGTTCACCGTATGCACCGAGAGTCCGAGCTGGCCGGCGATCTCTTCGCTGACCAGGCCGTCACCGGCGAGCTGCAAGCAGGCGATCTCGCGATTGGAGAGCACCTCATCCGGCGCCGAACGGCGCTCGTCGAGCACGAGCAGGTCCATCATCATCTGATGGCTGCGGGCGTGCAGGTCGATGATGATCTCACTGGTGATATCGAGATAGTTGGCGGCGAACACGGTATAGCCGTTGCCCATCGATCCCAGGCGGACCGGCAGCGCGATACCGCAGACCGGCAGGACCCGGTTCTTCAGGCGCATGACAAAGGCGGAGAAATCCGGCGTCTCCGCCGTCTGCGTCTCTTCCTTGCCATTCCATAAGAGCGGCAGCGACGAGACTTCGAGATGCTCGAGCAATGTCGGGCCATAAACGTCGAGGATGGAAGAGGCGCCAACTTCGCTGTCGCTGGGGAAATTGTCGAGGATGCAGGTCAGCTTGCGGCGGCTCGGCAGACCGGAATTGTTGGTCTTGAGGACGGCAAAATTGCGCGCATGGGCGAAGCGCTGCATCGCCACCAGGCGGGGAAAGAAATCCGAGCGGCTGACAGCCTTCATCTGCCGCTTTGTCGGTTCAGCGAAGCTTTTGGATTCCCGGGCACGGCTTTCAGTCATCAGCTAAACCAGATTGTGGCGGACCGCATAGGCGATCGCCTCCGAGCGCGTCCTCGTGGCGGTCTTGCGCATCACGCTGGTGATGTAATTGTTGATCGTATTTTTCGAAATACCAATAATGGTGGCAATTTCGTCGCTGGTCTTGCCCTCAGCGATCCAATAGAGGCATTCAAGCTCCCGATCGGTCAGGTCCATGTCCCGCGACGTGCGCGTCGTATCCTGGAAGAGCAGGCTGGCGAAATAGCTCGCGAGCACCCCCGTCTCCCTGAGACGCTGCTGCGACAGGATGACATCCGTCGGGCAGATAAACATCAGGACGTAGCGGTTGCGGCCGGAATTGAAGATGATCGTGCAATATTCGCGGCTGGAGCCTGCCGGCAATTCGCTTTCTTCCGGCAGCATCGAAAAGGCCGGATGCAGCGTCGACAAGCACTTGTCGAGCTCGGTCGTGCGCGAAAGCTGCGTGATCAGCTCGATACCACGCTTGCAGACGAGATCGAACGGCCAGTCGGACGAGATGACGTTGTCGAGGCCATTCTCGCTATTGAGCTCGTGGCGCGCCAGCAGATAGCCGTCGGCGCCGACATAGTTCGCCAGGACACGCAAGCCGGCGGAGACATCAGCCGCCTCAGCGCTCGCCCTGAGACGCTCGATCAATTGCTCGGCCGATAAGGGGCGCCGGGCTGCCGCAGCCGGGGGGATTGCCGGCACTTCCTGCATGTCTCTGTCCAGTTTCGCGCTTGCCACAAAATCACCCAATAGACGGCGCTTCTGCTCAATAGACCGGCAAATGTTCGCAACGAGTGGCGAAATCTTAGTTTGGTCGTTCGAACCGGTACCTATTGATGGAATGTGCTGATTCGTCGCGAAATACAAATAATTATTATCCAAAATCGATCGGAACGGTGTTCGAACAAGTCTCCGTAACAGGAGTGCACGGTTCTCCAACGAAAAGGTAGAAATCTAATACCTATTTTGACAGCGGTATTTTTTTTGTATTTCGCTACGTCTTGGCTCATTATACTTGCGATCAAAAATACATTGCGCCGACGATGGGTCGCCGGCGCAAGCATTGCTTGTTCTGAAACTGTGCGGATCAGCCGACCTTTTCCGGGATCGCCCATTTGCGCAGGATCTTGGCAGCACGCTCTTCGCTGATCTCGACCATGCGCGTGAGGCGGCGTTCCGGGCCTTCCTTGACGCGCTTGGCGATGCCGCTGCCATCGTCCTCGCCGGAGAGAAGGTCGTCGGTCGAGTCGAAGCCGAAGTCCGAACCGAAACCTTCCATAAGGGCCGAGCCGGGCCCGCCCATCGGCGGCGAGAAGTCCGGCAGTTCGAGGCCGGCGGTCTCGCCCGTGGGCAGGGTCGCCGGGGCACCGATGCCGGCAGCGGCCAGTTCAGGTCCACCGATAGCCTTGATAAGCGGCCGGAAGCCCAGCCAGACGATCAGGAAAGCAACCAGGACGAAGGCGCCGGCATTGATCATGCTGCCCATGTTGCGCATGAAGACATCCATGAAGGATTCGCCTGATGACGCCGTGTCCTGAAGCAATTCATTTTCAAGGAAGTTGACAGAGGAGACGTTGACCACGTCGCCGCGCTTGCCATCGACGCCGACGGCCGACGAGACGATCGCCTGCATCTGCGCCAGGAAGGCGTCATACTTGGTCTGGTCGAAGGGCGAGCCGATCAGCTTTTCGACACGGCCGCGGTTCAGCACGACAGCGATCGACAGCTTGTCGATCGTATAGCCGTTGCGCACCGTGGCGACGGTCTTCTGGTTGATCTCGTAATTGGTCTGCTCTTCCTTCTTATTGTTCGAGTCGGATGACTTCGGACCCGTCGTGGTGCTCTGGTTGCCCTGCGGCACGTTCTGTTCGACAGTGGTCGCCTGATCGGCGTTCTGCTGTTCCGATTTCTGGTCTTCCTTGGTCGTGCGTACTGAGCGCTCGACTTTGGAATCCGGATCGAAAGTGGTTTCCTGGGTCTGCTGCGCGTCGGTATTGAGCTTGGCGGTCACCGAGGTGCGGAAATTGTCCATGCCGAGGAACGGTGCCAGAGCATTATCGATCTTGCCTTCCATCTCGGTCTGCAGGTTCTGCTCGACGCTGAGCGAGCGGTTCAGGGCGCTGTTGGATGGATCATCGCCGGATGCCAGCAGTTGGCCGGCAGAATCGAGGATGGTCACGTCATCGACCGAAAGCCCCGGGACGGCTGCCGCAACGAGATGCCGGATGGAGGTCGCAGCCTGCCGGCCAGTCTGCTGTGATGCGCGGATCATGACCGAAGCGGTCGGCTTCTGCTCCTGCTGGCGGAAAGAGCCGCGGTCTGCCATGACGATATGAACGCGAGCGGAGCTGATGCCGTCGATAGTCTGGATGGTGCGGGCGATTTCGCCTTCCAGCGCGCGGACCCGGGTGACTTCCTGCATGAAGGAGGTGAGCCCCAGCGAGCCGACATTGTCGAACAGCTCATAGCCGGCATTGGTCGAACTCGGCAGCCCCTTCTGGGCAAGCATCAGGCGGGCTTTGCCCGTCATGCCGACAGGCACCTGGAGCGACGTGCCGTCGGTGCCGACCTTGAAGTCGACGCCGTCCTCGGCGAGCGCGATGCTGATCTGGTTGAGGTCAGCGGTTTCGAGACCGACATAGAGCGTCTCGTAACCCGGCCGGTTGACGTAGTAAGTGCCCACCAGGATGACCAACAGCGTGACCGCGCCGACGATGCCGAGCGCAATGAGGCGCCCCATTCCCAGTTGGGTCAGGTTCTTCAGGATTGCCGTGAGCTGATTCAACAGATTCATTCTGTTCTCGCAAGATTGTGCAAAGCCAAGCCTGGGGCATATCATTCCCCGCTCGCACCCTACGCAGCCAAGCTTGCGCGAAGGTTTTCGTTTTTCAGCTCAGAGCCGGATTCGGGATGCCTTTGCCGAGGCTGCAATTTTCCGGCGGCCGGCCCATAAGCCGTCCCTCATACCAGTCGACCCATGCGTCCCAGCGCCTATGCCGCGCAGATGGCGACCCGCGAAACGTTCCTATGAGCTCCGACAATTCGGGCTGTTCGGTTTTGATGTCGATATTCGTCCCCCAGGCCGGCGCCATGGCAAGCGCCGGTGCGGCAGTTCCGGCCTCGACCAGACCAATGTCGGCGTCGAGCGCCTGCCAGAAGACGGCCTGACGCGCTGATGCCAGCGCAGGGTCAACAATTGCGGAGAGCGCCGAGCACGCCGTATAGGCGATTTCACCTGCCGGTCGACCCGTCGTCGCGTCACTGATGGCGTAGACCGCATAGACCGAGCCTGCGGGAGCAAGCGCGAAGGTGTCGCCGTGATCACGCAAGCCTTCGTTCTGGAGACCGGAGACGATGGAGGCCGCCCTCGCAGACGAAACAAAGGCAATGTTTCGAAGCCTCGAAGCATTCACGGCATCGATCGAGGAAAGCCACAGCGCGGATGAAGCGTGGGCGATGGACCGCGTCAGCCCCTCACGCCAGCTATCCTTGCCGTCCGGCTTGCCAGACATGGCGCGGAGGCCTGGAAGCACCCGCAGCGCCATTCTCATCGTCAAGACGGGTGACAAGGCGGCTTCTTGTCCTGAATCCAGGCGATAGAGCCACTGCTCGAAGTCTGTGCCGCCGCGGATCCGACTCATCTATACCTGCCTTCAGTTGCGTCGGCTGACGTGACCTGGACAATGCCACTCAAAATGAGGAGAGTCTATGAAAGGCAGGAAGAGACTGGCTTGCTTTAACTGCGCCGAAGAATTTGGTTGCGGCGAATTCTTCGAACAGACTTTTTTAATTAAAACAGGTCGAAATCGCCGACGGCGCGGGTGATGGGTTGCGAATGGCCATGGCGCAAGCCGCCGGCCAGCGCCTTCTGCATGTCGGCGAGCTTGACCAGGTTGAGCGCGGTTGTGACGTCGACGAGAATCTCTTCGGGAATGGCCGCGGTCACCGTGTCGATGAATTCGGCGAGACCGCGCGCCTTCTGAACGGCCAGGTCGATGCCCTGCATGACCATCATGCGGTCGGCGGTGTCGAGTATGCCACCTTCGGCGTTGGTCAGAAACGGCTCGATGCGTTCAATCAGATAGGCGACATCATGCAGCTCGGAGACCACACGCATCAGAACTTCGGGAAGCGACTCCTCGGTTGGGGTCAAGTGCGACGCGAGACTGGACTGCATAAGATTGACCCTTTTTGAACTCAGAAGAACTCGATTGAACTTTCGGCGGGCTTCGGCGTGGAAACGGTGCGGGTTTCCAGCTGCACGGTGCGCTGCGTTTCGGCGCCGTTCAACGCATATTGACGAGCGCGGCCGGAGACCGGCCAGAATTCCAACTTGCGGCCGGCGTCACCGCCGGTCGATCCACCGACGAGCTTGATGCCCTCGTCGCGCAGAAACTGCGTGGCGAAATCGGCGTTCTGCTGGCCGACATTGGAGAAGGAGGCGATCGTCTTGGCGCCGCCGAAAATCTTGGCCTCCAGCCGGTCGCGGCGGGCGCCCTGTTTCAACAGACCATTGATCAAGAGTTCCATGAGATGCACGCCGTAGCGCGAGACATCGCCGCCCTGGGCCATGGCTTCAACCGAGCCGGGCAGGAGAAAGTGGTTCATGCCACCGATGCCGGCCGTCGGGTCGCGCAGACAGGCCGCGACGCACGAGCCCAGAACCGTCGACAAAACGACATCAGGATCCTTTGAAACTTTCCACTCGCCTTGGATAACGTGCTGTCGGCGGAAGCCATCCGTGTTCATTTGAGCGACCCGAACACGGCTTCGATAGCAGCCTTCATCTTGTCGATGGTGAAGGGTTTGGCGAGCACGTTGTTGGCGCCGAGACTGGCGGCCTTCTGGACCAGCGCCCGGTCACCCTGTGCTGTGAGGATGATGAACGCCGCCTTTTTGGTGGTCGGGTTGGCTCGAACCGCCTGAAGGAAGTTGATGCCATCCATCTTCGGCATGTTGAAATCCGAGATCACCAGGTGGTGTGGCTGCTCGGCCATGATCTTCATGCCCTGCTCGCCGTCGCCCGCCGAGGTGATCTGCTTGAAGCCCAGCTGGGTCAAGGCGTCGCTCAACAGTAGGCGGCTCGTTACCTGGTCGTCCACGATAAGGACTTTGATCTTCTCAGCGATAGACATTAGTCACTTCCTTCTTTACGCGCGGCCGTAAGTTTCAATATTTCTTCTCCGATGCCGCCGAGAGGCAGCTGCGTTTCCACAGCGCCGATCTCGAACGCCACACGGGGCATTCCGTACACCACGCAAGTCTTCTCGTTCTGCCCGACGGTGCGGGCGCCCGCGTGACGCATCTTCAACAGACCCGTAGCCCCATCCCGCCCCATGCCGGTGAGGATCACTCCTACGGCATTGCGACCGGCGAGCTCGGCCACAGAGTCGAACAACACATCCACTGACGGCCGATGTCCGTTGACCGGCGGCTTTTCGATCAGCCGGATCGTCGGAGCATGGGGATTGGCCACGGCCATATGCCGTTCCCCGCCGGGCGCCAGGTAGATGCGACCGATCTCGAGCCTTGCGCCGTCGGTCGCTTCATTGACCTGGGGTGCGCAAAGTCGATTCAGCCTTTCCGCGAAACTCTTGGTGAATGTCGGCGGCATATGCTGAGTGATGACGGTCGGAGGGCAATTAACCGGAAACTTCTTAAGAACTTCTATCAATGCCTCGACGCCACCCGTCGAAGAGCCGATTGCGACGATCTTTCGGCCGACGCGATACTCCGAAGCCACATTCGCATTGGCTGGCGACGTCGGCTGTGCCTGCGGCGTGCGTGTGTACTGATGGCGATAGCTCGACTTGGCTGCCGCCTTGACCTTCTCGATCAGTTCGTGGAACGGGCGCGAGTCACCCGGCGCCGGCTTGCCGATGCAATCGAAGGCGCCGATCTCCAACGCGGCGATCGAGGCTTCGGCGCCGCGATGGGTCAGCGACGAGACCATGATCACCGGCATCGGCCGCAGCGTCATGATCTTTTCGAGGAATTCGAGGCCGTTCATGTTCGGCATCTCGATGTCGAGCGTCACGACGTCGGGGTTGAGCTCCTTGATGGCGGCGCGCGCTTCCATGGCATCGCTCGCCTGACCGACGACGCTGACATCCGGATCGGAATTGAGCACCGCAGAAATCAGTCCCCGCATGGTCGCGGAGTCGTCAACCACAAGAACTCTCGCTGGTGACATCATGTCCTCCTTCCGCCGGCCTTGCCGATGAACTTGTAGGTGGTGATGCCGGTATTATCGAACAGCGCCTTGGCTTCACCCGATACACGCTCGGAATGACCGATGTAGAGATGACCGCCCTCGGGCAGCAGTTCCGAGAAACGCGACCAAATGCGCATCTGGGTCGGCTCGTCGAAATAGATCACCACGTTGCGGCAGAAGATCACGTCGAACTTGCCCTTGAACGGCCAATTGGCCATCAGGTTGAGCTCGTTATAGGTGATCAGCCGCTTGACGGCGTCGGTGACCTGCCACTTTTGCTTGCCGTCGACGACGACCTGCTGGAAATATTGCTTGCGCATCGCCGGGCTGACGGTTTCCAGCGAGGCCTCGTCATAGGCGCCGAGCCGGGCGGCGGCCAGGATCTTCGGGTCGATGTCGGTCGCCAGGATCTTGAAATCGTAGTCGGCAATGTTGGGCAGCACGGAAAGCGCGGTCAGAGCGATCGAATAAGGCTCCTGGCCGTCCGATGACGCCGCCGACCAGATGCGAGCCCGGCCGCCGGCCTTGACGCGGGATACGAGACCCGGCAGCACTTCAGTCCTCAGATGGTCGAAGTGATGGTTCTCGCGGAAGAAGCGGGTGAAGTTGGTGGTGAGAAAAGACAGCATCTCGCGGCGTTCGGCTGCCCCCGCCTGCGAGGAAACCAAATCGCAATAAGAGCGGAAATCCTTGAGGCCAAGCTGGCGGATATGCTTGGAGAGACGCGAATAGACGAGCGAGGCCTTCGTCTCGTTGAGGTAGATGCCGGCGTCGGAATAGATCATCGCAGCAATGTCGGCGAGATCCTTGCGGGTCAGCGGGAATTCTCCTCCGGCGAGGATTTCCTCCTGACTGCGGCGCGGGTCCAGGGCAAGGCTCATCAGGCAGCTTCACTTTCGGTTTGCGGGAAGATGGCCTCGAGCTCGACAAGGCAGATCATGCGATTCTCAAGAGCAATGATGCCGCGCGCGAACGACTTTTCGAGGTCGGAGGCGACTTCCGGTACGGGTTGGACGTTATCGTCGGTGATCGTCAGAATATCGGAAACGCCATCGACCAGCAGGCCAACCATGGTCTCGCGTACCTGAACGACGATGATGACATGCCGAGCGGTCGGCGCGGCCGGCTTCATACCCAACCGCGCGGAGAGATCGACGATCGGCAGCACGACGCCGCGGAGGTTGATCACGCCCATCATGTAATTGGGCGAGTGGGGCATGGGAGTTGCCGTCGTCCAGCCGCGAATCTCGCGGACAGCCATGACATTCACGGTAAATTCCTGCTCGCCGATCCGGAAAGCGATAAGCTCGCGGCCGCCTTGCGATATGGATTTTGCGGTGTACGTCATGCCGGCTCGCTCCAACTCCTACGCTTTATTTACCCAACGGCTGCAAGTGCGCCGTCTATCTTCAAACCCTGCCCCCGGGATGCGGCGACCACCGAGTCCACGTCGAGGATGAGCGCCACGCGCCCGTCGCCGAGAATGGTTGCCGCGGCGATGCCCGGCACATGGGTATAGTTTGCCTCAAGACTCTTAATAACCACCTGACGCTGGCCCTGAATCGCATCGACCATCAGTGCGCGCTGGCCGCCGCCTTCGGATTCGACCAGAAGGGCGACACCATCCACCGGATTGGCGGCATTGGCGCGGTAGTTGAGGATGCGGCCGACATCGACAAGCGGGCAGAAGGAGTTACGGATGGCGATCAGTTTCTGCGATGCGCCGAAGGAATGGATGGCCGACGCTTCCGGCTGAAGTGTTTCGACGATGGCCGTCAGCGGCACGACCAGCGTCTGGTTGGCGACCGTGACCACCATGCCATCGAGCACGGCGAGCGTCAGCGGCAGGCTCATGATGAAGCTGGAGCCATGGCCCGGGCGCGACTGGATGGAGATGCGGCCGCCGAGTGCCTGGATCGAACGCTTGACGACGTCCATGCCGACGCCGCGGCCCGACACGTCGGAGATCTTGTCGGCTGTCGAGAAGCCCGGCATGAAGATGATGTTGTCGATTTCCTCGTCCGACAGGTTGGCATCGGCCGGGATGAGGTCGTTGTCGATCGCCTTCTGCTTGACCTTTTCGCGGTTGATGCCGGCGCCGTCGTCGGAGAGTTCGATGACGATGCGGCCGGAACGATGCTTGGCGGTCAGCTTGACCGTGCCTTCCGGGTTCTTGCCGGCTGCCTTGCGCTTTTCGGGCGATTCGAGACCGTGGTCGACGGCGTTGCGGATCATGTGGGTCAGCGGCTCGGCAAGCTTGTCGATGACCGTCTTGTCGACTTCGGTGTTTTCACCTTCGGTGACCAGGCGGACCGACTTGCCGACCATGTCGGCGACTTCGCGGACGATGCGCGACATGCGCTGGAAGACAGGCTTCACCGGCTGGGCGCGGATCGCCATGACCGAATCCTGGATCTCGCGGGTGAGCTGCTGCAGCTCGTCGAGACCCATATTGATGCCTTGGGTGCCGCTCTGGTCGTTCTCGATGACGCTCTGAGCCAGCATGGCCTGGTTGATGACGAGTTCGCCCACCAGATTGATGAGGCGGTCGACGCGGTCGAGATCGACGCGGATGGTCGGGTTGCCCCCGGCGTCGCCACCCTTGGCGGCAGCCGCTTCGCGCTTTTCCGCCGGTGCTTCGCGCGGCGTGGCGGCCTTGGCGGAGATTGTCTCGCTGGCTGCGACTTCCTGGGCAGCCGTGGCGGCGAGCAGGGCCGAGGCGGCTTCCTCGTGGTTCTCTTCCTGCTCGACCGCCATAATCGGCTCTTCGTCGAGCATCGCCAGGTCGAACGGCACCGGCTGCATCGGCAGCTCTTCGTCGCTGCCCGCATGGGCGTCCGGTACGTCGTCGAGTGAGCGGATTTCGAGTTCGCAATCCCATTCGGCGAATTCGAAGACCTGGCGGATACCGTCCTCGCCCTTTTCGGTGGCGATGTGGATCTTCCAGGAGAAATAGGCTGCTTCCGGGTCCATGTCCGTAAGCGACGGCAGTGCGGACATGTCGCAATGGATGCTCATGTCGCCGAGGCGGCGCAGGTCGCGCAGCAGGAGAGCTGCGTCATTGCCCTTCGAATAGAGGTCCGAACGGGGCTTGAAGATGACTTCGAACGACGGTGCGCCTACAGCCTCTTCATCGCCGCCGAAATCGTCGAATGAGAAGGGAACGGGCTGGAAACCGCTATCGTCGGTCGGCTTCGGCGTCGCCTCCGGTGCGGCAGCCTTTGGGGCGGGTGCAGGTGCCGCCGGCTTCGGAGCAGGTGCCTTGGCAACCGGTTCGGCGGAACCTCCAGAGGGCGCTTCGCCACGGGCGAGCGCTTCGAGATCCTTGACCAGGCCGGTGGTGCGGCTCGGGTCGACCTTGCCGCCGTCGCGGGCGGCATTGGTGAGGTCGGCGAGCACGTCGGCCGACTTCAGCATGACCTTCATCACATCCGGACCCGGATCGAGCTTATTGGAACGAACGCAATCCAGAGTCGTCTCGAACACGTGGGCAAAGGCCACGAGATCGTCAAGACCGAAGGCGCCGGCGCCGCCCTTGATCGAATGAACGGCCCGGAACACGGCATTGACCGTCTCCGAATCCGTCTCGCCGTCATTCATCTTGAGCAGACCGGATTCCAGTTCAGCGAGCTGTTCCTCGCACTCCTGGAAGAAGATCTCTTTGATTTCGTTCATATCCATAGGAGTAATTCCCGTTAGGCGGTTACGCGCTCAATGGCATCGATAAGCTTGGTAGGATCGAACGGCTTGACGATCCAACCGGTCGCGCCGGCCTGGCGGGCGCGGTTCTTCTTTTCCGCATCACTTTCGGTCGTCAGGACAAGGATCGGAATCGCCCGGTATTTATCATTGCGGCGCACGCCTTCGATGAAGCCGAAGCCATCGAGACGGGGCATGTTGATGTCGGTGACGATGACGTCCGGATTRCACTGTTCCAGGACTTCGAGACCCTCGACGCCATCCTCGGCCTGGATCGTTTCGAAACCGGCATTGTTGAGGGTGACCAGCAACATGTTCCGGATCGTTCTGGAATCGTCGACTGTCAGAACTTTCTTCTTCATTATTTGCTCTCCTTTGCGAGCAGATGGTCGTAGTTGACGCCGATGAGCTGCATGGTTTTCGCCATGGCGTCAGACATTTTGGAGAAGGTGAAAGAGTGCTGCTCTTCCTCCCAGCTTTTAGCCGCGGACATCAGAACCTGAACGCAGAGCGCTCCGGCCCGCTCGACGGGCGAGGCATCGATGCTGACATTGCTGCCCCTGAGGGCCATGAGCTTGCCGTGAAGGGCCTGGGCCTCGTTGAGGTCCAGCACCTTTTCCAGGCTCAATTTCTTTGCTGCTGATTTGCCAGTCATATGATGATCCCTGATTGCCTGGTCCTCGGGACCAGGTTCGTCCTGTCAATCGTCTGCCGGGGACCGGCATGAAGAAGTTCATCGGCGCCCCGCCATCTTCCGAACCGAAGGCGATCCATCGCCATCCGTCCATTCCGCACGCTCATCTGACACCTCCGACCATCCTGGGCAGGACGGCATCGCCGGAGATATCGTCAAACATCGGCGGAATGGCTGCGACGACTGCCGCGGACGGCAAGGGCGTAATGCCCGCGTCCACCGGGCGCGCCGGTCTTTGAGGATAATTTTCGAGGCGGAACCGGCGGATCATGTCGCCAAGCTCATCGATTGTCGTCTTGATGTCGCCGGACTGCGTCAGCGTCTCGCGCGCGGCTTCCGCGCAGCGCGTCAGATCGTCGCCGACCGCACCGGCCGATTTCGACACCATCGCCACACCATCGGCCGCTTCCTTCGTCTCGCGGGCCAGGCCGGCGACCGCGTCGTTGATGGCGGCGACCTGTTCGGCGATGTCGCCGATGGCGGACTGCGTCTTCGTCACCATGGCGACGCCGCTGTCGACCTGCACCTTGGTGCCGGTCACCAGGTCCTTGATCTCGCGTGCCGCCTCGGCGGAGCGCTGCGCCAGTGCCCGGACTTCCTGGGCGACGACGGCAAAGCCGCGACCGGACTCGCCGGCGCGTGCGGCTTCGATACCGGCATTGAGCGCCAGCAGATTGGTCTGGAAGGCGATCTCGTCAATCACGCCGATGATCTGGCCGATCTTCTCGGCGGACTTCTCGATATCGGTCATGGCGTTCATCGCCTGGCCGGCTACGGTGCCGCTGTCGATTGCCGCCGCACGCGCCTTGCCGGAAGCCGTTTCAGCGCCACGGGCGCTGGCGGCGGTCATGCCCACCTTGGCGGCAATACCATCGATCTCCGTGACGATGCCGGCCAATGCCGCAGCCGACTGGCTATTGCGGCTTGCAAGGGTATCGGCGGAAAGAGCGATCCGGCCGGAGGCATGACTTAACCGCTCGGTATTGCTTTTCGACGACGCGAGTGATGTCGATATTTCGGTCAGCGCCGCCGTCAGGCTGTCGGCGATATCGCGATAATCCTCGGGGACATCCAGCGCGACCGGTGTGGAGAAATCCTTTTCGGTCAGGCGCTCAGCAACCTGGGAGAGGATGGCGCGCATCTCGATTCTGTGCTTGTCGGCTGCTGCCGACAACGACTGCTGATGACTGAGGCGGACTTCGTTGAAGCGCAGCGAGGTCGAAATTTCGAGATCGACCATGACCGCGCGGATCAAGGCACGCAGGAGATCGGTGAGCTTTTCACGCACGCGACCGCCGGTGCTGAACATCGATTTCGGCCAGAACTCGTCAAGCAGCCCCGCCACCAGATGTTCGAGCACCACGGAATGGCCGGCGATGTGCCAGCGCGGATCGAGGCCGATGCGGCTCTCGGTATCGGACAGAACCTTGACCCGCTCGGCATAGAGGCTGTCGAAGCGGGCATCGGTGAGCACGTCCCAGTGCGACTGGGTGAGATCGCAGAGGCGGTCGATCTGGGCTTCGCTCTGAAAATTGCGGGCGGCGTCGGGAAAGGTCTGCAGGCGCTGGAAGAGGTCGCGCAGCGCCAGTTTCACATGCGGCAGCAATTTGCTGCGGCTGTCGCGGACGAGCGCGGTCTGCTCGGCGTCAAGGGCGGCAAAGCGCAGCCGGCTCGCGAGGCCACCGCCATCGCGCCGCTCCTTTTCCGCCTGTCCTGCCGCCTCTACCAAAATCGATCCCCGTCAAAACGCACGACGCCAGCCGACGGGCTGACATGCCCCTCACACAACTCCAGGCGGACAAGTGCCGCACACCCTCGGCCAAGAGAGCGGCCAGCGCGGCAAATCCGGGCCTTGGAGGCCAAATTTCCAGTGAATTCCGGGCTTTGCATACCGGGACGACGAAGCGGCATCATGCCTATGGATTGGCACACCAATCCCATTCCGGCGTAATACCCATGTTTATGGTTAATTCCTTGCCTGAAGGTTAACGGGGGGTAGAAACATAGCGTAATCAATAAATAAAGTTGGTCGGTAAACTTTAATTAGCCTCTTTGCGAGACCCTCTCGGACCGAGCGGTAAGCCCGGGACAAGTCAATTGCGCTAGCTCAACCTGGCAAGATGACTATGACGTCATGCGAGGTATGAGCAATGATTGTTCTCGGGCTGAGCGCTACGCTTTTCGCCACCTGCACTTTGGCAGCATTCTCCCTTCTTCTGAATATCGACTTTGGCCGAAAGGCTGCGGGTAGCCGTATTTTCTAACGAAGCCCTATCTCAAGATCGATACTGCCTTATGCATGAATGCGCCGGTCTCATGGATTGGCGCATTCGGTTATTTGGGCTATAGGGCAAACTATGTCTTCCGATGCACTCCTTCCTGCCGGCAGTGATCCATGAGCGTCCAATCCGTCAAAGCCTTCTTCGCCGAACATGCACCTGATCTTCACGTCATAGAACTCGATGTCTCGACGGCAACCGTCGGAGAAGCAGCGGCCGGACACAATGTGGCGCCCGGCCAGATCGCCAAGACGCTCGCGATCCGCATCGCCGACGAAGTCGTGCTGCTCGTTGCCAAGGGTACGTCGCGGCTCGACAACAAAAAGTTCAAAACGCAATTTTCCGCCAAGCCGCGCATGCTGGGCCTCGACGAAGTCGAGCACGAGACCGGGCATCCGGTCGGCGGCGTCTGCCCGTTCGGGCTCGCAAAACCGCTCAAGATCTATTGCGACGTGGCGCTGAGGGAATATGACGAAGTCGTGCCGGCGGCGGGTGGCACCAAGGCGGCTGTCAGGATTGCTCCCGAGCGCATCGCCGTGCTGACAAAAGCCGAATGGATCGATGTCTGCGAGCACTGAGGAGAGCGTGATGATTACCTATTCGCAGTGCCGAGCCGCCAGGGCGCTTACCGAAATCACCTGCGACATGCTCGCTGAACGTTCGGGCGTGGATGCCGCTGGCATTGCCGACTTCGAACGCAAGCTTGTCGAACTCGACGACACCAGCATCCAGAAACTGCAAACGGCGCTTGAAAGCTTCGGCGCGCAGTTCATCGCCGAGAATGGCGGCGGTATCGGCGTCCGGCTGAAATTCACGCAAAGCGAATCCCGGCGCTTGCAGTCGCTCGAAAATGAAGGTGGCACTGCCGGCGACGACGAGGTTCCCTGAAAGAAGCATATGGCATCCGAAGCTCCCTGGCGGTTCGACAAGGGCCGCGCCGCCCTCCTGGTCATCGACATGCAACGCGACTTCGTCGACGAAGGCGCGATCATGGAAGTGCCGATGGCACGGGAATACCTGCCGGAGATGCGGCGCGTTCTCGACCGCTGCCGCGCGGAGGGCGTGCCTGTGTTCTTCACCCGGCATGTGCTGAGCGACCGCTTCGACGTCTCGCCCTTGGAGACGACCTATATCCCGCGGCTGAAAGCCGCCGGCATGCGCGAGGGCACGCCCGGCGTCGAGGTGGTCGATGCGCTAAGGCCCCTGGCGGGCGAGACGATTGTCGACAAGCACCGCTATGACGCCTTTTACAACACGCAGTTGGACACGGCGTTGCGCAATGTCCGCGGACCGAACGGCGTCGACACCGTGATCATCATCGGCACGGTCACCAATATCTGCTGCGAATCCACTGCCCGCAGCGCCTTTATGCGCGATTACAAGGTCGCCTTTATCAGCGACGCCAATGGCGGTCTCGATCAGGCCTCGCATGAGGCGACACTCGGCATCATCGGCCAGGTTTTCGGGCGGGTGATGACGACGGAAGAACTGCTCGCCGAAATGGTTTGAGCCATAGAATTTGAGCCACAGAAGGGGAAGGTCATCGTGTTTGCCATTTCGAAGTTCGCCGAGCAGTTCGTGATCCCGTCGAATTTCCTGCTGCTCCTCGGTCTGCTCGGCATCGTGCTGACGATCTTCCGGCGACGGCGCCTGGGCGGATGGCTGACGGCAATGGCCGTGGTCCTGCTGGCTGTCTGCGGCTGGGGCGGGGTGGAAACACCGGCGCTGGCGCCGCTCGAAAACCACTATCCCATCCCCGATCTGACCACGCCGCCGACCGGCATCATCATGCTCGGTGGCGGCGTCGACATCCACCTGACGGCCGACCGCAAGATGGTGACCATAAACGACGCCGGCGAGCGTCTGACAGAGACGGCGATGCTCGCTTATCGCTTCCCGACTGCGCGCATCTTCCTGTCCGGTGGCTTCGGCCAGCCGGGCAGCCAGGCCGATCCGTCTGAATCGACGGTTGCCAAGCAATTCCTCACCGGTGTCGGCATCGCCGCGGATCGCATCGGCATGGACGAGAAATCCCGCACCACCTGCGAGAACGCGGCGGAAAGCGCCAGGGCACTGTCGCCGAAACCTGGCGAAACCTGGCTTCTGGTGACCTCGGCCTGGCATATGCCGCGCGCGATGGCCTGCTTCAACGCGCAAAAGTTTCCGGTCGTGCCCTATCCGGTCGATTTCCGGACCCTTGCCGGGCGTGGGCGCCTTCCCAATCACACCGCCGCCCAGCGTCTCGACGACATCGATAGGGCTTTCCACGAATGGATCGGCCTGTTCGGCTACTGGCTAACGGGGAAAACAAGCGAATTGCTACCCTCGTGAGAATTTTCGCCGGCCATCACGCAGCTTTGTGAAGCTCGGCCGGGAACATCAGGTTATAGCGCACGTCGAACGGTGCTATCTGGTATTCGGCGCGGCCGTTGACCGATGCGGGGACCACCCGCTCGAGGATCGCCGTGCCGAGCCGCCGGACCGGGATGTCGGCACCGGCGTCAATGGTGCGGAAGCGCGGGTTGACCGGCTCCCTCCAGTCCACGCGGATATGCTTGATGCTGTCCACATCGGCGATCGAGCAGCCGACCCGGATCACATCGCCAGCGGTGAGGAACGTGCCGTAGTTGATCGCATTGATCAGCAGTTCGTGGAAGGCCAAGCCGAGATGCATGGTCACATTGGGCGAGAGCAGGATATTCTCGCCCTCGAAGGCGATCAGATCCTGGCCGCTCGGAATATAGGCGGAAACCTGCTGATCGAGCAATTCGTGGACGAAAGCGCCGCGCCAACCGGAATCGGTGACCAGGTCCTGCGAGCGCGACAGGGAAAAAATCCGCCCGCGCAGCTTTTGCACATAGGCATCGATCGTGTCGGTATATTGCGAGGTCTGCGTGGCGATGCTCTGGATGATCGCCAGCAGATTCTTCGAACGATGGCTGACATCGCGCAACAGCGATTGCAGGATTTTTTCGCGGCGCCGCTCCTCGGTGCGATCGATGATCGTGGTGATCAATTGCGTGCGGTTCAGCCGGCCGGTGAAGGCGAGGACACGGAATTCAAAAATCCTGGCTTCATCCAGCTCGATCTCGATGATTTCGGTGAGGCCGGATTGCCGCGCCCGGTTCTTCGCCGCGGCAAGCTGGAGCGCGATCGTGTCGCCAAAAATATTCGGGTCCGCCGGCTCCGAGAAATTGTCGATCCGCCAAAGGTCCGGCAGGCTCGTCACCATCAGGTAGCTATCGTCGGAATCCTGGAGAATCAGGCTGGCATTCATGTCCAAAAGCGCAGCGACGAAAAATGGACTGAGCTCATTTTCCGTCATGTCTTTTGCGTGCCAAAGAAATCGCTGCACTGCACCCACCTCGAAAACAGCCTATCGCGTCCGGCTTGCCCCACCCGAACATGCGGCGGGACACATCCCGCCGTCAATTGCGATATCTGATAGCGTCACGACTGTGTCAGGCTGACAGCGCCTGATACGTCTTGGCGCTCTCGTTGAAGAACAAGGCCTGGCTGATCAGCGCCTTGAGCATATCGGGGTTATAGGGTTTGGTGACCAGGAAGGTCGGCTCGGCCCGCTCTCCGGTCAACAGTCTTTCCGGAAAGGCGGTGATGAAAATCACCGGGATGCTCGCCACTTTGAGGATATCGTTGATCGCATCGATACCCGAGCTGCCGTCGGCGAGATGGATGTCCGCCAGAATCATGCCGGGACTGGTCCGCCGATAGAGGTCCACCGCCTCGGAATGGGTGCGCGCAATGCCACTCACGGTATGGCCGAGATCAAGAACGATATGCTCGATATCGAGCGCGATGAGCGGCTCGTCCTCGATGATCATGATCTCGGTCGAGATATGGCGGGCGATCTCCCTGGTGGCCTCGTCGATGAGCCGCCGCACCTCGTCGACATTCACGGACAGGATTTCAGCCGTCTCGGACATCGAAAATCCCTCTACCGATACAAGCAGGAAAGCATGTCGCGCCTGGGTGGGCACAGAGGCCAGGTTCGACACCGCGCGCTTCTCCCAGGCGTAAGGCGAGATGATCTGCGGGACGTCTACCGAAGCCGATTTCAGAATCCGTGCAAACAGCTTGTAAAGCGCCACTCTGTCGGAAGACGCGTTTGGAAATATCGAAATGTCGGCGATCAAAGCTTCCAGTGTTGCGGCGACGAATGCATCGCCCGAAGTCTGTGAGCCGGTTATTGCGCGGGAATAACGACGCAGAAACGGAAGATGTGCTGCCACGCGCTCGGTTAACGTCATGAATTTTCTCCCCAGATACAAGCGGACGAATTGGCCGGATAACCATACTAACGCGTCAGATATTTCATTGTTCCATTTGTTTACGATTTTTGCTTGCGCGACCCGAAGATGCAAGCCGACACCGCAGGTGGTTAAAGGAAACCATCATAGCGTCGCGGGACCCTTGCCTTCCTCGATGGCAGGATCGAGGCCGAGCCGTTCGAGAGCAAGCTCGATATCGCGCAAATTGGAATTCAACCCATCGTCCTCGATCATGCCGCCCTCCGAGGCAAGCCGCTGCTCCGCGCGGGCATCCTCACGCAGCCTCATCAGCTTTTGGATGCGGTCACGGCGAGACAGTTCCGGGTTGCGCAAAATGGAGGCGACCCTATCGCTTC
>NZ_JBFUFF010000038.1:0-64001 GCF_056403555.1 Rhizobium sp. P2_G2 | reverse complement strand
GCCCGACGGCAAGCGCCACCGAGAACAGCAACGAGTCCAGCACGGGTTGGCCGAGCAGGATCCTTGCGGCAAGAACGATGACCACCAGCGCCAGCGTCAGACGCGCGACCACCAGGCCGTACTGATGCAGATCCCGCTGAAAGGGCGAGAGCGTCTGATCTTGCGCCAACGAAGCCGCCGCCGCGCCAAACAAGGTTTGCGAGCCCGTGCCGACGACAAGCGCAAGGGCCTCACCTGTCTGCGCGACGGAGCCGCGAAAGAGGGCATTCGAGGCTTCGCCCGCGGTGGAAGCCGTAACCACGCCCTGCCGCTTTTCGACGGGATAGGGTTCGCCTGTCAACGCAGCTTCGTTTGCCGTAAACGCTGTCGCGGCGATCACCAGCCCGTCGGCTGGAATGATGTCACCCGCCCGCACGCGGATGATATCTCCAGGCACCACCTGGTCGACCTCGATCTCTGAGAACGAGCCTTGGCGCTTGACCTCGGCTTTGAGCGCGACAGAATGTCGGAGCACCTCCGCGGCCTTGACCGCGTGTCCCTCCTGTAACGTGTCCAGGCCGATGGAGATGATCAGGATCGCAACGATAATCAAGCCGCCGGTCACATCGCCGGTCGCGACCGACACGATGCCCGCGACCAGCAGGATCAGTGAAAGAGGCTCCAGCAGCCGGCGAAAGATAGCCCGGGAGACGCTATCGGTCTTTGTCGCGGCATCGCTGTTGGAGCCATACTCGGTGAGCCGGCGAGCGGCGTCGGCTGCGGTCAATCCGTCAAGTTGACAGTGAAGCGTTGCGCATAGCGCTTCGGCCGTCTGCGTCCAAAATGTCGAATTGGGCTCCAGAGAGCTGCTCTTCTGATCGGACGTCAAGACTGTTTTTGCGCGGGCTGTCATCCGTCACGCCCCCCAACGCCATTCAAGGACCTCCGGCATGTCATCGCCATGTTCGCTGATATAGAGCTTATGGCGTTCCATGGTCGCCCAATACCTTGCTCTCTCCTGTTCAACTCGACCGCCAAAGCGGGGAATTCGTTCAATCACGTCCAGTGCCAACCGATAGCGGTCCATGTCGTTCAGTACGGTCATATCGAACGGCGTCGTTGTCGTGCCTTCCTCCTTATAACCGCGCACATGGATATTGCGGTGATTGTTGCGACGGTAGGTCAGCTTATGAATCAGCGTCGGGTAGCTGTGGAAGGCAAAGATCACCGGCTTGTCCTGCGTGAACAGGGCGTCGAAAGCGCGATCTTCCAGCCCGTGCGGGTGCTCGCTCTGTGGCTGCAGAACCATGAGATCAACGACGTTGACGACGCGGATGCGGATCTCGGGGATGTATGTTCGAAGCAGGCTGACGGCAGCCAGCGTTTCCAGCGTCGGCACATCGCCGGCGCAGGCCATGACCACGTCGGTGCCGCCGTCTTCGTCATTGCTCGCCCAGTGCCAGATTCCCGCGCCTGCGGTGCAATGGCGGACCGCCTCCTCCATGCCCAGCCACTGCCAGTCAGGCTGCTTGCCGGCGACAATCACGTTGATATAGCCCCGGCTGCGCAGGCAATGGTCAGCGACGGCCAGCAGGCAGTTTGCGTCCGACGGCAAATAAATTCGGGCGAACTCGGACTTCTTGTTGGCGATGTGATCGATGAAGCCGGGATCCTGGTGGGAGAAGCCGTTGTGGTCCTGACGCCAGACATGCGAGGTGAGCAGATAGTTCAGCGATGCGATCGGTTTGCGCCATGGAATGCCCTTGCACACCTTAAGCCATTTCGCATGCTGGTTGGCCATGGAGTCGATAATGTGGATGAAGGCCTCATAGCAGGAAAACAGGCCGTGTCGGCCGGTCAACAGGTAGCCTTCAAGCCAGCCTTGGCATAGATGCTCGCTCAGCACTTCCAGAACACGACCGTCCGTGCTGAGATTGACGTCAACCTCGTCGGTGTCGGCCATCCATTCCTTGCCGGTCACCTCGAACATTGCATCCAGTCGATTGGATGCAGTTTCGTCGGGGCCGAAGAGCCGGAAGTTCTGCGCACCGAGATTGAGCGTCATCACATCGCGGAGAAAACCGCCGAGAATGCGCGTCGCTTCTGCCTTGACGGCACCAGGAGCCAGCACGGAAACCGCGTAGTCACGGAAATCAGGCATAGATAGCGGCACGAGCAAGTCCCCGCCATTGGCATGCGGATTGGACCCCATGCGCCGGTGACCCGAGGGGGCAAGGTCCGCAAATTCGTCCAGAAACCTGCCCTGCTCATCGAACAGTTCTTGCGGACGATAGCTGCGCATCCAGTCTTCGAGCTGTTTGATATGTTCGACATTCTTGAAGTCGGCGATGGGCACCTGATGGGCCCGCCATGTATTCTCCACCGGTTTGCCATCGACGAATTTCGGCCCGGTCCAACCTTTCGGCGTGCGAAAAATGATCATCGGCCAGAGTGGGCGGGTAACCGTCTGGGACTTGGGCGTCGCACGCGCCGTGCTTTGGATTGTGCGGATATTGGCCAGCACACGATCGAGCGTTTCGGCCAGCAACTGATGTACGACGGCTGGATCACTGCCCTCGACGAAATGCGGCTCGTAACCATAGCCCTCGAACAACGACGTCAGTTCCTGCCGGCTGATGCGCGCCAGAACAGTGGGGTTGGCAATCTTAAAACCATTGAGATGCAGGATGGGCAGGACGGCACCATCGCGCGCCGGATTGAGAAATTTGTTCGAATGCCAGCTGGTGGCGAGCGCACCGGTCTCGGCCTCGCCGTCGCCAACGATGCAACTGATGATCAGGTCCGGATTGTCGAAGGCCGCACCATAGGCATGAGCAAGCGAATATCCGAGTTCTCCGCCCTCATGAATCGAGCCGGGTGTTTCCGGCGAGACGTGGCTTGGGATTCCGTATGGCCAGGAGAATTGCCGGAAAAGGCGATGCAAACCGTTGCGGCTCCGCTCGATTGCCGGGTACCGCTCGGTGTACGATCCTTCAAGGTAGGCATTGGCCACCACTCCCGGACCACCGTGACCCGGCCCCATGATATAGATCATGTTCAGGTCATTCTGCTTGATCAGCCGGTTGAGGTGAACATAAAGAAAGTTCAAACCCGGCGTCGTGCCCCAATGACCGAGCAGCCGTGGTTTGATGTGGTCGATAGTAAGGGGGACGTCGAGGAGGGAGTTCTCCCGGAGATAGATTTGGCCAACGGAGAGGAAGTTCGCGGCGCGCCAATACGCGTCCATCTTGTGCAGCAATTCGGGCGGCAGAATATCAGCCATATGGGATTTCCGATGCAGGTGAGCGTGAAGGCGTAATTCAACCCGTCGCCACCTCGGAGTCGGCGTGTTCCAACGCCTCTCGGCCTGGCAACGCATCAACGGATATGCTGGAGCAAATTGGGCTGAGAACACCAGGCAGGGCTTGCCGCTCGTGTGCGTCGCTCAGATCTGGTGTTTCAGTCAGTTCTCCATAACTGCCGCGCGCGACGACGCTTCCCCGAAGCCGGTTTCCGGTGATCTCCCGGACTTGGATGATCATTTGACAATCCTTTGCGGCGCATAGCGGTCACGTGCATTCCCAGAGACTCTACAGCGTGACGCCTATATCGAGCAGGCTCGGAATTTACTCATGATGATGCCGCCGACAAGGACGTTTGCCCCGAGACGATCATCGGCAGATTGCGCCAAGTTTCTGCTGCCGCATCAACACGTCAAAGCGGCAAGCGCCGTCGCGTCGTTCATGTAAGATCGCGAAAGGTAATCATCTTCTCGTGGGTTTCATCCCAAAGCGCGAAGAACGGTGCCCTCAGAGCGTCCCACAAGCCAAGAGAAGGCACGGCTTGCAAGGCGGGGATTGCGCGATGACAGTCCTGCAGTCGATAGTTTGGAATCCGAGGATTGAGATGATGAATGTGGTGGAAGCCGATATTGCCTGTGAACCATCGCAAAACTGGCGAGAGCTTCAGGTACGATGACCCCTGCAGCGATGCGGCCGTGAAATTCCAATCGCCATCGCGTTGCCAGAGCGTCTCTTCGAACCGATGTTGAACGGCGAACAACCAGACACCGATAATTGAGGCGATCGCCAGTATTGGCAATTGGATCAGCAATACCCGCTCAAATCCAAAAGCAAAGCCCAGGCTGATGAGCAGACAAGCGATGCCTGCATTCGTCACATGCACGGATAAGCGCTCGCGACGCCAACTTCTCGGCGTATCAAATGGAATCCGATAGAGCAGCAGGAATATCAGAGGCGGCAATAGAATGCCGGTAACCAAAGGATGACGGCTTACCCGGTACAATATCCGACGGTTCGCTGGGAGGGCCTGATACTCCGAGACCGTCAGGCAGGTCGAATAGATGTCCATACCGCTATCTCGACGGTCGAGATTATTCCATGCGGCATGATGACCGGCGTGCTGATGCCGCCAATTCTCAAAAGGCGTGAACGTGATCAAGCTGCAAACGCGCCCGACCCAAAGGTTCATGGATCGCGAAGCAAAGAAGGAGCCATGACCACAGTCATGCTGGATAATGAAAAGACGAACCGTCAGGCCTGCAGCGAGTACGGCAAGTCCGGGAGTGATCCAGTGAGACAGACCGAAGCTCAGATACATAACCGCGCAAACGCCAACAAAAGCCGAGAACGTCGAGGCAAACTGCCAGGCCGCCCGCGACGAACTGGGGTCACGAAACCGGGCGACCGCATTGCGGAGCTGCACCGATTTCTGAGCTTGTCCTGGCTTCTCACCGATGTCAGCGCGTCTGTCGGAGCATGCTAACTCCGCTACAGTTTCCATGATTCAAATCCTCTTGTTTGATGGGTGCCCGCGGCCGTTCCCGCCAGCCCTGGAGCAGGTCGCACCTATTTGCGGTGACCGGCATCTCTCGAATTGGCTATGGCGTAATAAATTCCGAGCATTCTCTATCAGCGGTTTGGTGTCCGATGCAGACGGCCGTCAAATCGTCTTCGGCCGGTTTGAAAGGGCTACCTGGATGGCTTGCGCAAGCGATGCTTCGAGGAAAGGTTTCTGCAAGACGACCGCGCCCGGCGTCAGTTTGTCACCGCGAAGCCTTTCGCCGCTCATGTAGATATGCGGGATGAAACCATCCGGCAGCAGCGCTGAAACGACGTTTATGCCGCTGCCCTCGCGCAGATGAAAATCGACAAGCATGAGATCGGGTTTGTATCTGCGGGCTGCGGCCACCGCGGCGGCTTCTGTCGTTTCTATCGAACACACCTCATAGCCCATCTCGACGAGAAGGTCTTCGAGATCAAGCGAAATGAGCGGCTCGTCTTCGACGATGAGGATGCTGCGTTTCTTCGCCGCCTCAGGTCCATCGATCTCGGGAAGTGCCGGCTGCATAACGCACTCTCCTCAGTATCTGCTGACGCAGCCATCGGAGCCGACGAGGAACGTCGTCGCCTGTGGATGAACATGTTCCGCGTCGGTCGTTTTCACCAAAATTATAGTGCGGTCCGCCGGGATCGCGACAGGTTCGGAAAACACCTATATCCGGTCCTTTGAATTGACAGTGGTTGGCGAAAGGGCCATCTGTTTATTGTGGATCAAAACGCACGTCCGCCGACGGATTGCGATGTCCACAAGCCTCCCTTGGGGGAGGATGCGAAAGAGATCATTTAAATGCCAGCCAGCCGCACATCGAATGTGAAAGCGGTCAGGCCGTCGTCACGCACGGTATCTCAGAAGATGAAACACTCTCCTGACGCTGGCCGCCGTTTTCCGGTCGTTGCAATAGGGGCGTCCGCGGGCGGCCTTGACGCGCTTCGCAACCTGCTCCGCGCCATCCCCGCCGACAGCGGCATAGCCTACATCTTCGTCCAGCACCTGGCGCCTGGCCATCAAAGTCTGATTGCGGATTTGCTGGCCGGAAACACCCCGATGATAGTGACCGAAGCAAGCGACGGCACGATCATCGAACGCGAGCATCTTTATGTGATCCCCCCCGGAGCGTATTTGTCTGTCGCCGGCGGCAGGCTGCATGTGGCGAAGGCGCCTGCGCTCCACGGTGCCCGTCTGCCCTTCGATTTTCTCCTCCAGTCGCTGGCAGACGACGCCGGCTCCTGCGCGATCTGCGTGGTCCTGTCGGGAACAGGGGCTGACGGAAGCGCCGGTCTCGCCGCGATAAAGCAGAAGGGCGGCTTGGTCATCGTGCAGAATCCGCAAGATGCGGCCTATGACGGCATGCCGGGCAATGCGGTGATGACCGGGCTCGCGGATCACATCCTGGCGCTACAGGACATACCGGCTGCAATTGCCGCCTTTGTCGACACGCATGCCGAAACATCGGGCGCGGCACCGAGGCCGGCGACGACCCTGTCGGAGATCATCGAATTGCTCCGGGTGAAGACCGCCCACGATTTCACGCTCTACAAGCAGGGCACGCTGCGGCGCCGGGTCGAACGGAGAATGGGGATGAAGGAGATCGCGGCCGGCGACAAGAACCTTTACCTCGACCTGCTGCGGGCAGACCCGGATGAATGTGAACACCTTGCCAAGGACTTGCTGATCAATGTCACCTGTTTCTTTCGGGACAGCAATGTCTACGACGATCTGCGGAATAAGATCATTCCCGATCTGATCAGGGGGCGTTCTTCCGATCATGCCATACGGATCTGGATTGCCGGCTGCAGCACGGGCGAGGAAGCCTATTCCATGGCCATCCTGTTTCGCGAAGTGATGGCCGCCACGGGATCCGGCTTGAAAATTCAACTGTTTGCCTCCGACGTGGACGAGGACGCCGTTGCCGCTGCCCGCGAAGGTTTTTATTCAGCCGCGATAGAGGCCGACGTCTCGGCCGAAAGGCTGTCCAATTTCTTTTCGAAGGAAGACCTTGGCTATCGTGTTTTGCCGGAAATACGTTCGTCCATCGTCTTTACCGTGCACGATGTGCTGGCCGACCCGCCATTCTCCCGCATCGACATGGTTTCCTGCCGGAACCTGCTGATCTATCTGGAACCCGAATCGCAAGCGAAGGCCATCGCTCTTTTTCACTTCGCCCTCTGTGACGGTGGCATATTGCTGCTGGGCAGCTCGGAAACCGCAGGCAGGGTGGAAGGGCGATTTGAGACGATTTCCAAACCAGACCGCGTTTATCGACGCATTGGACATAGCCGTCCCGGCGAGATGATGTTTTCGCTGGGTGTCGATTCTGCCAGAATGCGGCCGCAATCAAGTCGCCAGCCGTATTCACCTAGACCCACCGCTCTCGCCGATCTCTGCCGACAGCTGGTTCTGGAGAATTTCGCGCCGGCCGCCATTTTGATCAACCAGAAAAATGAGTGCCTCTATTCTTTGGGGCACATCGCTCGTTATCTGGCGCTTGCACCCGGCTATCCAACTGTCGATCTTTTCGCCATGGCGCCGCAGAACCTGCACATAAAGCTGCGGTCGGCAATCCAGCGCTGCAGACAGCAGAATGAGCCTGTGATCGTCTCCGGCGGCGAAATCTCCGGCGAGAATTACAAAAGGCGCTTCGATATTCACGTTCGGCCTGTCGAAAACGAGGGGCAGAGCCTGTGCCTGATCTGCTTCGCCGATAAGCCGAAAGAGGCAAGGCGCGTGGCGACAAACGCTGCTGTCGACTCTGCCGATCTGACGCGCGTACGGGAGCTCGAGAGCGAGCTGGAAGCAACCAGAACGGAACTAAATGGAGCAATCCGCAACCTGGAGCTTTCCGGCGAGGAGCAGAAGGCTGTTAACGAGGAGGCTCTGTCGTTCAATGAGGAATATCAGTCCGCCAATGAAGAACTGTTGACCTCGAAAGAAGAATTGCAATCGTTGAACGAGGAGTTGACGGCGCTGAACGGCCAGCTTCAGGAAACGCTGGAAAGGCAGCGCACGACCTCCAATGACCTGCAGAACATTCTCTACAGCACCGCGGTCGCCACCCTTTTTCTCGACGCCGACCTCAAGATCAGGTTTTTCACACCGGCGACGAAGACGCTCTTCAACGTGATTGTCGGCGATATCGGCAGGCCCCTGGCAGATCTGAGCTCGCTTGCCGTCGACACGACGCTGCTGAGCGATGCTGCCCTCGTGCTGGCTGATCATGTTCCGCTTGAACGCAATATCGAAGCCAGGAGCGGCCTGTGGTATATGCGTCGCATCATGCCCTATCTGGATGAGGATCGAGCCGTCGAAGGTGTCGTGATCACCTTTGTCGATGTCAGCGAATTGCGGCGGACGTCCGAGGCCCTCCAGGAAGCCAAACGTCAGGCGGAGGCAGCCAATGCGGCAAAATCACGCTTTCTCGCCGCCGCAAGCCACGATTTGCGTCAGCCGCTGCAAACGATAAGCCTGCTGCAAAGCCTGCTGGTTCGAAGAGTGAAGGAAGACGGTGCGCGGGCGTTGCTCGTCAGGCTCGACGGAGTCCTCGGCACGATGTCGGGCATGCTGAACGATCTGCTCGACATCAATGAGATCGAGGCGGGCAAGGTCACCGCGGAGATGGGCAACATTCCCATTCAGTCGCTGTTTGCCAAGTTGCGGGGCGAACTGACGCTGACCGCCAATGCAAAAGGACTGGATCTCCGGGTCGTCGACAGCAGTCTTGTGGTTCACACAGACCCGCATCTGCTGGAGCAGATGGTACGCAACCTGATGTCGAATGCCTTCAAATTTACCAAGACTGGCAAGGTTCTGCTGGGATGCCGCCGGCATGGCGATATCGTCAGCGTCGAAGTCTGGGATACAGGCATCGGCATCGCCGAAGCAGAACTACAGGCGATATTCAACGAATACCACCAGATCGACAACGACGCGCGCGAACGCAGCAAAGGTCTGGGCTTGGGCCTGTCGATCGTCAAGAGGCTCGGCGGCTTGCTCGGCCACCAGATCCAAGTCCGGTCGCGGCAATCGAAGGGATCGGTGTTTGCCATCGAAGTCGGTCGGGTAATATCCGATATGCAGGAGCCTGTGGAACAACGCATTTCACCGACGGCATCGATTGCGCATCCCACCACGCGTTCCGCCACGATCCTTGTTATCGAGGACGATCCCGAGATACGCGACCTGCTGCAGCAACTCCTCACCGATGAAGGCCACGTGGTGTTGGCGGCCGCCAATGGCCCTGCGGCGCTCAAGCTCATGAGAATGCAGGTGAAAACGACGGATCTTATCATCTCAGACTACAATTTGCCGAGCGGGATGAACGGAGCACAGGCGATAAGAGAAATACGCAACGTGAGAGGCGACGAAATTCCCGCCATCATCCTCACAGGCGATATTTCGACCAGGACAGTTGCAGATCTATCCAGCAAGCATCTGATCCGGTTGAGCAAACCTGTCAAACCCGATGAGGTCATGAATGCGATCGCTCAATTGTTGGCGTTACCAATCGTAAAACCGGCGGCTTTGGACGTCGACGTCCCGGAGAGAACGGTCACGATCGGCCAATCGGTGATTTTCGTGATCGACGACGATGAAGAACTGCGCGCGGCATTGTGCCTCGTGCTTGAAAAACATGGTCTTTCCACGCAGTCTTTTGCCAGCAGCGAAGCGTTTCTGAGAAGGATGCCTCACGATCAAGACGGATGCCTACTGGTCGATGCCTACCTTCCAGGCATGAACGGGGTCGAACTCCTACAAAATCTCAAGCAGTCCGGCAACAGGATGCCGGCGATCATGATCACCGGCAGCAGCGATGTGCAGATGGCGGTCAACGCCATGAAGGCCGGCGCGGCCGACTTCATCGAAAAGCCGATTTCCGATTCCCACCTGCTGGAAATCATCGAGCGTGCGCTGGCGCATTCCCATGATGTCGCGAACCGCAGCCTGTGGACTGCCAAGGCCGTCAGACAGATCGCGTCCCTGACCGTCCGTCAAAGGCAGATCATGGAACTCGTCCTTGCGGGACATCCCAGCAAGAATATCGCCGCCGACCTTCATATTAGCCAGCGCACGGTCGAAAACCACCGCGCGTCGATCATGGCGAAAACCGGTTCGAAATCCCTGCCTGCGCTGGCGCGCCTCGCTGTGGCGGCCGCAGAGGCCGCATAGAACGGCGCCATTCGGGATTTCGGCGCCATCGCTGAGTATTTTCCGAAGCTTCATGTCCAGCCCGCAATGGAATAAAAACATGCAATGCACTGGACTCATTCTCGTGCGTGACCTCGGTTGCCGTCGATCTCGTAAAACGCACCACTGAACGACACTGCCGGTGGCGTGCGAGATCGCTTTCAATGTGTCGGCAAATCCCATTTCAGGAGAGCATTATGAAACTTCGCGCAATCGCCCTGTCGACCGCCCTGCTCGCAATCGCGGCAGGCGAAAATTCAGCATATGCCGCACAGAACGTGAAGGTGGGAGCGCTGCGTTGCGACATCGCCGCCGGTCTCGGCCTTATCATCGCGTCCAGGAAGGAAATACAGTGTAACTTTGTATCCACTCAAGGTCGCGCCGAAAAGTACTACGGTGTGATAGAGAAACTTGGGATCGATATTGGCGCCACCAACGGCGGCGTTCTCGCCTGGAACGTCTTCGCACCAATCGCCGGAATGAAACGCCATGCACTTGCGGGAAAATATGCCGGCGCCGATGCATCGGCATCCCTCGGCGTCGGGTTGGGAGCAAACATCCTTCTCGGCGGTTCGAAACGCTCCTTTGCACTGCAGCCCATATCGCTCGAACTTCAGTCGGGCGTGGCCCTGGCGGCCGGCGTCACCTCGCTGACGCTGCGTTCCGATAAATAATGGCCACGAGGTCGACTTGCCAAACGCCGCCGCGAACCCGCCGTCCGCATTCTGGACGCAACGCGTCGTCGGTGCCGGTCCGGATCCTGTCGCCCGCACCGAATGAGCCGCATCAATAGACCTTGCCGGCAGTGGTGGGATCGGCCGTCGTCTTGCCCATGTTGAAATCGGCAATCAGTTTCGTCGTCGCATTGACCAGCAATCCGACATCGGAGCCGATGCCGACGAAGCCTGCACCCATCTCGACATAGCGGCGGGCCAGCGTCTGGTCCGCCGTGAGGATGCCTGATGCCTTACCGTGGGATTGGATGCGCGTCAACGCATCCTCGACGGCAGCCTGCACCTCCGGTGCGCCCGGTCTGCCAAGGAAACCCATGTCGGCGGCGAGGTCGGCAGGGCCGACAAAGACACCGTCGACGCCATCGGTCGAGGCGATCGCATCGAGATTGGCGAGCCCTGCCCGGCTTTCGATCTGCAACAGCAGGCAGATCTCGTCATTGGCCGTCTGCAGATAGTCCGGAATGCGGTTGAAGCCGGAAGCGCGCGCCAGCGAGGCGCCGACGCCGCGGATGCCGTGCGGCGGATAGCGCACGGCGCGGACCATGGCTTCGGCCTGCTCCTTCGTCTCGACCATGGGCACGAGGATCGTCTGCGCGCCGATGTCGAGGATCTGCTTGATGATCCAGCCCTCGCCGATCGGCGGCCGCACGATCGGATGGACCGGGTATTTCGACATGCCCTGCAACTGCGCCACCAGCGTCTGGATGTCATTGGGCGCATGTTCGGCGTCGAGCAGCAGCCAGTCATAGCCGGCACCGGCGCAGATTTCCGCCGTATAGGGACTGGTCAAGGCTACCCAGAGACCAATCTGGGCCTTGCCCTGTTTGAGGGCGGCCTTGAACGTGTTCTTCGGTGCAGGCATCGGCGGATTCCGGATTACTTGAAGAAGCAGGAGATCGTGCCATAAGGCCCGAAATCGGCATTGATCGTGTCGCCATGACGCGCCTCGACCGGGCGGATGAACGAGCCGGCGAGCACGACCTGCCCCGCCGCGATCCCGTCGCCATACTGCGCCAGACGGTTGGCAAGCCAGGCAATGCCGCGTGCCGGATGGTTGAGCACGCCGGCACCCAGGCCCGTCTCCTCGACCTCGGCGTTGCGGCTGACGATGGCGCCCATCCAGCGCATGTCGACCGTATCGGGCCGCATCTGCCGGCCGCCGATGACGATGCCGGCATTGGCGGCATTGTCGGAGATGGTATCGACGATGGTGCGCGCCTTCTTGGTCTCCAAATCGACGCGCAGGATGCGGGTGTCGAGGATTTCCAGCGCCGGCGTCACATAATCGGTGGCATTGAGCACGTCGAAGACGGTGACACCCGGCCCCCTCAACGGCGCCTTCATCACGAAGGCGATTTCTGCCTCGATGCGCGGCTGGATGAACCGGTCTTGCGGGATGACCGCGCCATCCTCGAACCACATGTCGTCGAACAGAACGCCGGAATCGGGGATGTCGATGTTGAGTGCATATTGCATCGCCTTCGATGTCAGCCCGATCTTCCAGCCGATCACCTTGCGGCCGGCGGCGATCTTCTTCTTCACCCAGGCATCCTGGATCGCATAGGCATCATCCATCGTGGCGCCGGGATGCCGAAGCGAGATGAGGCCGGTCTGGGTCCTGGTCTTCTCGGCAGTGTCGAGCCGTTCGGCAGCCTGTCTTACCTCTTCCGCTGTCAGCATGATCAAACCTCGTCGGCCACGGTGTTGCGCAAGAGGCCGATGCCGTCGGCCTCGACTTCGATGACATCGCCGGGCTTCAGCCAGATCGGCGGCTCGAAGCGGGCGCCGGCGCCGGTCGGCGTGCCGGTGACGATGACGTCGCCTGGCACCAGTGTGGTGAAGGTCGAGATATAGTTGATGATCTTGCGGAAGGAGAAAATCATCCGGCTGGTCCGGTCCTGCTGGCGCACTTCGCCGTTGACGCGCGTGGTGAGCTGGATATCGGCCAGTTGCGCCTCGTCGGTAAACGGCACCAGCCATGGGCCGATCGAGCCGGTGCGGTCGAAATTCTTGCCCTGGGTGACGTTGAACTTGGCGTGCCGCACCCAGTCGCGGATCGTGCCTTCGTTGCAGAGCGACAGCGCCGCGATGTGATCGAGCGCCTGCGCTTCGGCAATGCGCCGGCCACCCTTGCCGATAACGATGACGATCTCGCCTTCATAGTCAAGCTGCGGGCTTTCCGGCGGCCGGATCAGCGGCTGGTCATGGCCAGTGAACGAGCGCGGAAAGCGGATGAACAGTGACGGATTGGAGGGTGCGGCCTGCCCGTCCTTGTATTCCTCGTTGCGATCGGGAAAATTGACGCCGACGCAGATCAGCTTTTCCGGCGCCGGAATGGGGATTTCATAGCGGATGTCGTCGAGCGAAAAATCCGGCCCCAGCGCTGAAGCCTCATCCGCCAGCCGGACCAGTTCCCCAGCCTCGATCACCTCGCGCAAGGTCGGCCATTGCGCCCCATAACGGGCTGCAAGATCGACAATGCCGCCATCTTTGACCAGCCCGTATTTGAGCGTGCCAGCGTGAGAAAACGCGGCAAAACGTGGCCGTTCGTTCATATCCGTCTCCTGATCTTCACGCTTGCGCGTCTTATTTTAGCGTGCGGGCGATCTCTGTGATGACCGCAAAGGCGGCCTCCGCATCGTCGCGCGTCATGTCGAACTGTCCCGCCTGGAAACGGATCGCGATCCGCCCGTCGACGCGGGTCTGGGTGAGGTAGATGCGCCCGTCGTCGTTGATCGCATTGACCAGCCGGATATTGTGCTGATCCGCATCGTCCTCGCCCTGGTGGCGGAAGGAGAAGAGCGACAGGACGGGGGCGCTGACGATCTCGAAATCCGGCTCCGCAGCCAGCCTCTCTGCCAGCTCAACGGACCAGGCGACGTGATTGCGGATCATGGCGCGCAACCCTTCGAGCCCGTGATAGCGCAGCAGAAACCAGATCTTCAGCGCCCTGAAGCGGCGGCCGAGCGGCACGGACCATTCGGAATAGTTGATGATGCCGTCATGGCCATGGGTTTTCAGATATTCCGGCTGGATTGCCAGCGTGCGGACCTGTTCCTCCGGATTGCGGATGAACTGCACCGAGCAATCGAACTGGGCGCCGAGCCATTTGTGCGGATTGAAGACGATCGAGTCGGCTTCCTCCACGCCCTGCCAGAGGGTGCGGAATTCAGGGCAGATCATTGCCGAGCCTGCCCAGGCGGCATCGACATGCAGATAGAGGCCATATTTCTTCGCCACGGCGGCGACGTCTGCGATTGGGTCGCAGGCGCCGATCGAGGTGCCGCCGGTACAGGCGATGATGCCTGCCGGGATCAGGCCTGCCGCGCGGTCGGCGGCGATGGCCGCGTCCAGCGCCTCCGGATCCATGCCGTTCAGCGGCCCCTTGGTCGCAATCCTGACGAGATTGGCCTCGCCGATACCGGAAATCCAGATTGCCCGGTCGATCGAGGTATGCACCTGCTTGGACGCATAGACACGCACGGCGGGATGCGCCGCCAATCCGTCCTGGTTCCCCTTCCAGCCTAGCGCCCGCTCGCGCATGACGAGGACGGCCGCGAGCGTCGCGGTGGACGCCGAATCCTGGATCACGCCGGAGAAGCCATCCGGCAGGCCAAGCCCCTGGCGCAGCCAATCGACGACGCGGGTTTCGAGCTCGGTCGCCGCCGGAGAGGTCTGCCAGAGCATGCATTGCGCGGCGATGGACGTCACCAGATAGTCCGCGATCACCGACACGGGCGCGGCATTGGCGGGAAAATAGGCGAAGAAGCGCGGATGCTGCCAATGGGTGAGCCCATCGGGGATGATCCGCTCGAAATCGGCAAAGATCGCTTCCATCGGCTCACCGGCCTCCGGCACGACCTCGCCGATCTGCTTGATGATGTCGCCCGGCTTGGTCCGGGCGCGCACAGGGCGCTCCCGCAATCCGTTGCGATAATCGACACCCCAATCGGCGGCCTTTTGCGACCAATGCCTGAATTCTTCGCTGTCCATTGCCATGCTTTCGTGATCTCGTTTTTCCGCCTCGCGACCGTCGGTTACGGCGCGACGATCGGCTGAGACTTTAGCACGGAATCGACCACGTCGGTGCCGGCAAACGTGCTGCCTTCCTCGAACCAGGATCTTGGCGCCGGCGCACCCCAGAGCGTCTGGCGCTGCGGGTCCTTGAGGTCCCATTTGATCGGCTCGAGATCTGGATCGACCGTCTGGTAGTCCGAGCAATAGATCTCGATACGGTGGCCGTCGGGATCGCGGATATAGAGGAAGAAGGCGTTGGAAATGCCGTGCCGGCCGGGGCCGCGCTCGATATTGGCAAGCCAGCCGGTGGTCGACATCAGGTCGAGCAGATCGATGATGTTGAGCGGCGTCGGCACCCAGAAGGCGGTGTGATGCAGGCGCGGACCGCGGCCATTGGTAAACGCGATATCGTGCACGCCGCCCTTGCGGTGCGTCCAGGCGGCCCAGAGGCGGCCCGTCTCTTCATCGGCGGTATATTCCGTCACCCGGAAGCCGATCTCATTATAGAAGGCAACGCTCTCGTCGACATTGGGCGAGAAGCAGTTGAAATGGTCGATGCGCAGCGGCTTGACGCCCCTATAGAGCGCATATTTCTGGTGGATCGGCGGCAGCCGGTCCATGGTCGCATAGAATTCCAGCGGAATGCCATGCGGATCGCGGGTGCGGAAGGTGCGCGACTGATAGGGCCGCTCGACCCATTCGACCGGCAGGTCTTTGCCCCTAAAGAAATGTTCGGCCTTGTCGAGATCCTCCTCCGAAAACACCTTGAAGCCGAGGTCGCGGGCTTCGGCAGTGGCGGATTTCCTTAGCACGATGCAGTGGTGGCCGCGCTCTTCCATCGCCCGGAGATAGATCGCTTCGCCGGTCTCGTCGGTCACCTGCAGGCCGAGTGTATCGACATAGAAGGCGCGCGACTTGGCGAGATCAGTAACGGCGAGCTCGACATGGCTAAGCCGCACGATGTTGAAGGGCGGATAGAGATTGGGTTTCGGCAGGGGCATTCATTCCTCCTCGGAGCCTGTCTCGGCAGGCAAATCTGTGAGAATGCGGCGGGGGCGACGCCCTCAGCCGCCGAGTTTCTGGATGGCGTGGGGCGCGGTGGCGAAGGCGATGTTCTTGGTTTCCATGTAGAAATCGAACGACCAGTCGCCGCCGTCACGGCCGATGCCGGAATTCTTGACGCCGCCGAACGGCGCCGGCAGATGCCGGACATTTTCCGAATTCACCCAGATCATGCCGGCATCGAGCGCGTCGGTGAAACGGAAGGCGCGGGTGACATCAGACGTCCAGAGATAACCGGTCAGGCCGTATTGGACGTCATTGGCAAGTGCCAGCGCTTCGGCTTCGTCCTTGAAAGGAATGGCGGTCAGCACCGGCCCGAAGATCTCTTCCTGGGCGATGCGCATCTGGTTGTTGGCGCCGGTGAACAGCGTCGGCGAGACATAGCAACCACCACCAGGGCCGGCGAATTTCTCGCCGCCGGCAGCAACCGTCGCACCTTCGCCTTTGCCGATCGCGATATATTCGAGCACCTTCTTCTCATGCACCGGATGGATCAGCGGGCCGATCACCGTCTCGGGATCGAGCGGATGGCCGATCTTGATGCGCTTGGCTTTTTCCGCCACCAGGGCGGTGAACTTGTCGTAGACGCTCTCTTCGACCAGCAGCCGCGAGGACGAGGTGCAGCGCTCGCCGTTGAGCGAATAGATCATGAAGACGGCGGCATCGGCGGCACGTTCGAGATCGGCATCGGCAAAGACGATCACCGGATTCTTGCCGCCAAGTTCGAAATGCACGCGCTTCAGCGTATCTGCCCCCTGCTTCATGATCATCGAGCCGGTGCGGCTTTCGCCGACAAAGCCGATCGCCTTGATGTCACGATGTTCGGTGAGCGCCTTGCCGGCATCCTCGCCAAAACCGTTGACAAGGTTCCAGACACCTTTCGGCAGGCCGGCCTCTTCGGCGATCTCGACCAGCAGGCGTGCCGTCAGCGGCGAGAATTCCGCCGGCTTGTGGACGATGGTGCAGCCGGCGGCGAGCGCCGGCGCGATCTTCCAGGTCGACAGCATGAACGGCGTGTTCCATGGCGTGATGATGCCAACAGGCCCAATCGGCACGCGTGTCGTCATGTTGACCTGGCCCGGACCACGCAGCGTCCTGCCGTCGCGCGCTTCCGGCGCGCGATCGGCAAAGAAGCGGAAATTCTCGGCGCCGCGCAGGGCTGCCTTGGCCATGAATTTCAGCGATTGGCCGGTATCCATGCATTCGACGAAGGCGATTTCTTCGGCACGGGCGACGATGGCGTCGGCGATCTTGTGCAGCAGCTTCTTGCGCGCGGTACCATCCATGGCCGCCCAGGCCGGAAAGGCCGCCTTGGCTGCCTTGACGGCACGATCGATATCCTCGGCCTTGCCACGTGCCACCTTGGCCAGCGGCTTGAGATCGACAGGCGAGATCGTCTCGAATGTCGAGCCATCGACGGCCGCGACATCCTCGCCGCCGATGCGGTTCAGCACGCCGCTTTCGAAACGGGCGAGATAGGCCTTGGCCTTTTCCAGGTTTTCTTCGAACTTCGACATGCAGTCTCCATCAGGCGGTGCGCCGCAATGCGAGCGCAGGATTGGGTCTCGGATAGCAGATGGGCTCAGGCGCCTTGCGCCCTGAGCCGGGGGTGAATGGCGTTCTTCTTCCAGCTCAAATCCGGATCGATCTCGCGAACCTCCAGCGTCAGCGCGAAATGCGGCGTCTGGAACAGGTCGGAGAGAAAGTCGGTGACCGTCGCGAAAATTGCTTCGCCCGTGGCCTTGCGCTCTTCGAAGGAACGGCCCTGGCCGATGCGGAAGGACATGTCGATGAAGGCATTTTCCGGCAGGAGATCGGCGACTGCATAGGACTCGCAGCGGATCGCCCGCACGCGCACCGCCCCCAGCTCAAACAGGCCGGTCTTCATGATCGTCGCATGCACGGCGCGGCAGAGACCGTCAAAGTCAACCTGGTTATCCAGGTTTGCCGAATATTCCATGGTGAAGTGCGGCATCGTTCCTCCCGTACCTCTTCCTTGTTATATTTAACATGTTAAACATATCTCTTGCCGTGTCAAGCCATTTTCGTCATCATCGGCACACACCGCCAATTGCAAAATCCCGGCAAATGGACCATAGAACCGCTCATGACCGACCGCCCCGCCGCCAAGCCCAAACTTCAGCAAGACGCACTTCTGCCCCGCAACACCCGCCGCTCGCTGCCGATCGCGCTGCTCAGGGCGCGTGAAGCGGTGATGGGCCATTTCCGCCCGATGCTGGCGGCGCATGACATCACCGAGCAGCAATGGCGGGTGATCCGCATTCTCGCCGAGGCCGGCATGGTTGATGCGTCCGAAATGGCCGACCGCGCCTTCATCCTGGCGCCGAGCCTCACCCGCATCATCCGCTCGCTCGAAGAGCGCGGCATCATCACCAAGGCCAAGGACGACAATGACGGCCGCCGGGTGCTGCTGCAAATCACCGCCGCCGGCCTCGCCATCATCGAGGAAGTGGCGCCGGAAAGCCGGCTGATCTACGACCGGCTCGAAAAGCATTTCAGCCGCGAGAAGATCGAGCTGCTGCTCGACATGCTCGACGAGGTCGCGACCTTCAACGAGAGCAAGTGAGCTCACGCCGGCTCCTCCAGCATGCCGGCCAGTTCACGCACATCCGCGACATAGCGCGCCATCCGCTCCCCGGCATCCGGCAGGTCGGGCCTGTCGCCCACCCAGCCGATATAGGTCAGGCCGCGGAGCAGCAGGAAGAGCGGTAGATGCGAGAGCGCCTGATCGCTCAACGGGCGATGTGATCGATAGCCGGCGACGAGGGAGGCTTTGATCGACGCGTAATGCGGATCACGCCGGCTGCGCAGCAAAGCCGTAGCAATGTCGAACAGTCGAAAGCCGTAACCGCAGTCGTCGAAATCGATCACGGCGATGCGCTCGCCATCGACCAGCACATTTTCGCGCACCATATCGGCATGGATCAGTCCGTAATCGAGGCTTGGCGCGACCGCATCGAGCCGGCGTTGCAGCCGTAGACGCAGGTCCGCAAGGAATGTCGCATCGGCGGCGGAAAATCCGGCGCAATCCCAGAACCGGCCCCAGAGCGGATTTTCGCCGAGCAGGCCAACGCTATCCCAGGCCAGGCGGCTGAAACCCGGCGGCGGCGCCCAGCGGTCGGTGATGTCGTGCATCCTGGCCATGGTCACGCCCAGAGAATGGTAGATCCGCGCGATCTCCTCTGCCGGACGGTCGAGCACCTTGCCGCCCTCGCCGATTTGCCGGCCTTCGACCCAGCCTATGAGATCGGCGAATTGTGGCTCGGCGCCATTCAGGTTGACCAGCAGCGAACCGTCGAGCGCCGCTATGGGCTGCGGCACGTTCAGGCCATTGTGCCGAAGGTCGTCCATCCAGAGCAGTTCCGAGCGAAGGGAGGCCTCCGAATGATAGCCAGGACGGTGCAGTCGCAATGCCGCCTTGCCGCCATCGCCGAGCCGAACCTCGAATACGGCGTTCTCGCGATATTTCAACAGTTCCGGCTGCTGGTCGGGCAGGCCCCAGGCCGCGAGCGCCTTTTGCGCTCTGGCCCGCAATTCCTCATGAAGCGCCGACATCATAGCCCCGCCAGCACGTCATCGAGCGCCGACAGCATCAAGTCGGCATTCTCCTTAGTGAAAGGCATGGGCGGGCGGATCTTGGTGGCATTCTGGTGGATGCCGAGCTTGCCCATCAGCACGCCGCGCTCGCGCATCTCATTGATCACCGTCGTCGCCAATGCGGTTGCCGGTTCTTTCGTCGCTCTGTCGAGCACGAGTTCGCAGCCGAAGAACAGGCCGCTGCCGCGCACATTGCCGATGATCCCATGCTTGTCGGCCAGCCTGCGAAGGCCCGTCTGCGCATAATCACCGACCACGCGAGCATTCTCGATGAGCTTTTCATCCGTGAGCACGTCGAGCACCGCCATGGCCACGGCACAGGAAACGGGGTTGCCGCCGAATGTATTGAAATAGCGGAAGGCCTTGCGGAAGGCGTTCAACGTCTCCGAATTCGCCACGACGCCGCCAATCGGATGGCCATTGCCCATCGGCTTGCCAAGAGTGACGACATCGGGCACCACGCCGGCGCGCTGGTGGCCCCACATATGCGTGCCGGTGCGGCCAAAGCCGGGCTGCACCTCGTCGCAGATCAGTAGACCGCCGGCTTTCTTCACCACCGCTGCCGCCTTCTGCAGGAAGCCATCCGGCAGGTCGGGAAAACCCTCATTGGCGAAGAACGGATCGATGATCAGGGCGGAAAAGCCGAAGGGCGATGCTTCCAGCGAGTCGATCGCCTGTTCGACCGCCGCCGCCCAGGCATTGGCGAAGGCCTCGCCGCCCTCTCCTCCCAGTGGCCGGTAGCCATCCGGCGCCGGCACGTGGCGGACATGGCCGCCATAGCCGCCGACTGGCGGCATGCGGGTGGAGAGCTGCGACACGGCCGCGGTGTTGCCGTGATAGGTGTGGTCGGTGGCGATCACGCCGGTCTTGCCGGTGACCGCCTGCGCCATGCGCAGCGCGATATCATTGGCCTCGCTGCCGGTGCAGGTGAGGATGGCAGTGTCGAGGCTGCCGTCGAATGTCGCAGTCAGCCGCTCGACATAATCGAGAATGCCTTCATGCAGATAGCGCGTATGGGTGTTGAGCGTCGATGCCTGCCGCGCGATCGCCTCGACCACGCGCGGATGGCAATGGCCGACATGCGGCACATTGTTATAGCAGTCGAGATAGCGCTTGCCGTCCGCATCCCAGAGCCAGACGCCCTCGCCTTTCACCAGATGCACGGGATCCTGGTAGAAGGTCGACATGTTCCTGCCGAGCAGCTTTTCGCGCCGGGCAAGCAAAGCTGCATTGTCGGCCATCTCACTTGCCTCCAGCCGCGGCGGCGAAGCCAGCATCGAGGGCAGAGATAATGCGCTGGACGTCGGCGGCGGTGATGACGAGCGGCGGCGAGATGATCACATTGGTACCGGACGTGCGAACGATGACGCCGGCCTCATAGGCCGTATCATAGACCTTGGCGACCACGTCCTTGGCGGCCGGTGTCTTCTTGGCACGGTCGGAGACGAGTTCCAAAGCCGCCATCAGGCCGAGGCCGCGCACGTCGCCGATCAATTCATATTTCGCCTTCAGCCCTTCGAGGCCGGCAAGCAGCTCCCGGCCGCGTTCGGCGGCATTGGCCGCAACATTGAGCCGCATCGTCTCCCTGAGCGTCGCCAGCGCCGCCGCCGCGCCCACCGGATGGCCGGAATAGGTATAGCCGTGGCCGATCGAGCCGAAGGTGTTCTTGTTACTCTCGAAAGCCGCCGCGACCTTTTCCGAGATCATCACCGCGCCGAAGGGGAAATAGCCGTTGGTGATCGCCTTGGCAGTGCATGTCAGGTCCGGCTTGACGTTCCAGCCGCGCGAGCCGGTCCAGGCACCGGTACGACCGAAGGCGCAGATCACCTCGTCAGCGATCAGCAGGATGCCGTGCTTGTCGCAGATCTGGCGCATCAGCGGCATGAAACTCTCATGCGGCACGATGACGCCGCCCGAACCCAGCACCGGCTCCATGATGAAAGCGGCGATCGTATCGGCGCCCTGGAAGGCGACCTCATCCTCAAACTGGCGGGCGATAGCCTGGGCGATTTCAGCCGGATCCGAGGTGTTGAACGGGTTGCGATAGCCATAGGGTGCCGCGAGATGGAAGACGCCCGGCAAAAGCGGCTCGTAGTTGCGGCGGAAATTGGCATTGCCGTTGACCGAGGCGCCGCCGAAATGGGTGCCATGGTAGCCCTTTTTCAAGGCGACGAATTTGGTGCGTTCCGGCTGGCCATTGATCTTGTGGAACTGGCGGGCGAGGCGAAGCGCCGTCTCGACCGAATCCGAGCCGCCCGAGGTGAAGAAGGACCGGACGAGCCCATCTTCCTTGAACCACTCCGCCAACTCGTAGGACAGCTCGATCAGCGGCGAGGTCGTCGTGCCGCGGAAGGCAGAATAATAAGGCAGGTCGTCGAGCTGGTCGCGGATCGCCTTCTTCACCGGCTCGCAGGAATAACCGAGATTGACGTTCCACAGGCCGCCGACGGCATCGAGCACCCTTTTGCCGTGCACATCGGTGATTTCCACGCCTTCGGCGGCATGCACGATGCGCGGCGGGCTGGCCTGCATCTCGGCCGGATGCGCCATGGGATGCCAGAGATGGCGGGCATTGTTCTCGATCAGGAAATTGGTCTCACGCATCGGGATATCCTCTCAAATTCCAAGCATTTCGAGCGCTTGGGCATAACTCTCGGCAGGGTGGGTGACGTCGAAATGCACATGCGGCAGGCCGACGGCGATCGCGCCCTCGATGTTCTTTTTCTGGTCGTCGACGAAGACGCAGTTTCTGCGATCGAGGCCGAGTTCGGCCAGCACCTGTTCGTAGGCGCGCGGATCGGGCTTCAGGATTTTCGTATAGGTGGCGTCGACGATGACGTCGAACAACTCGATCAGCGGGAAGCGCTTGCGGAAGGCGACGCCATAGAAAAGGTCGAGCTCGTTGGACAGGATCGCCAGTTTCAATCCGGCCTGTTTTGCTTTCAGGACGGCGTCACGGGCTTCGGGCCTGAGCACGAGTTCGGCATCCGCCCCCCTCGCCCGCTGCACGAAGGTCTTCATGTCGGACCAGTCCTCGCCGATGAGGGCGCCGACTTCCCGCGTGCGGGTCATCCAATAGTCGCGCTCGGTGATCTCGCGCGCCTGCATCGAGACCCACAAAGAGTCGGTCGACGGATCGAAGGGGCCGCGCCATGTGAGTGTCCCGGGCTTGAGGCCAAGCGCTCGCTCGGTGATGTCATGCGTCTCGAACAGGGTTCGCGTGACGACGCCGCCGAAGTCGAGGATCAGGGCTTTTTCTGCATTCGCGACGGTCATGGGCGGCCCCGTGCGACCACGCCCTCATCGATCCAGCGATCGAAGATCTCCAGCGCCTTGGCCGAAAACGCCGCCGAATTGATGTGCTCGTCGATCTCTTCGACGATCACCGAGGCTGGCAGGGACTTGCGCATCTCATCGACAAAGGCGTCGAGTGCCTCGGGTTCGTAGAGCGGCTCACCCTCCTGGTCCCATTCCTGGATGCCGCGTGTCGGCAGGATGAAGGCGGTCGGCGCGGACGACGCGCGGAGCTTCTCGCCGATCACGCGGGCAATGGCGCGCCGGCCGTCGGGATCGGTGGTGATCGAGGCGATCAGGCGGTTATGGGCGTGGAAAGGTCGCCCGGAAAACTGCTGCGGCAGCGGCTGCCAGGCTTGCAGGTCGACCATATCGATGGCGCCGGGCGCCACGATCTGCGGTATGCCGGCGCGGCCGGCATTTTCCATTCGGTCGGGACCGGAGGTGACCACCGTGCCGTTGTGGTGGTTCGAGACTTCCTGGATGCAGAGATCGAAGACTGCGGCAAAACCCTTCTGCGCCGCGATCGCCTCGAAGGCGCGGCCGCCCATGCCGGTGGCGTGGAAGACGGCAACGTCATAGCCGCGCTTCTCGAGCTCGGGTTTGAGGAATTTCATATATTTGAGACAGGACGAACCGAGCGAGGTCATGCCGATCAGCGGACGATCGCGATCCGGCCGCGTGCCGTGCCTGGCCGCTCCGACCACGGCGCCGCAGGCCTGCGACAGGACGGAGCGGCAGATCTCGTTGAGCCCATAGAGCCCGCCGGCCCAGAGGATCATCATTAGGTCGGGTGCGATGCGCTCGGGCGGCAGGAGATGCGAATAGGCAATAGTCGAGACGACGAATTTCGGCACGCCGAGCGGCAACACAGCCGCGACATCGAGCGCCAGGTCCGTACCCATCGAGCCGCCGAGCGCGATGACGCCGTCGACCTGTCCCGCTTCGTAGAGATTTGCAACCAGCGCGGATGCGCCCTTCGCCATCAATGCCATGGCGGTGTTTTCATCGCCACTGTCGATGATCGCCTGAATGGTCGTCTCGGCCGCCGCGGCAATATCATGCCTGGAATAGTCCGGCTGGTAAGGCGGATCACCGAGAACGCTGACATCGACCATGATTGGCAGACCGCCGGCCTCGCCGATCACGTCGGCCATGAACAGCAGTTCGTCGCTCTTGGTGTCTCCGGTGCCGATCACCAGAATGTTGGGAATGCGAGGGCTTGCCCCCATCAACTCGTCCTCCTCAATACCGGCACCGCCGGCTGCCGCCGGTCCGCGCCGAAGAATGCATCTGAAATTCGCGATGCCGCCGCAACGACGTCGAGCCCATGGGCCTGGATCTTCTCCGCGTCGGTGCGCACCAGCGGTGCGGCTATGGTGATGCAGCCGATCGGCCGGGCGCCGGGCGCCCTGATCGCGGCCGAGGCGCTGATCACGCCGGCTTCGATGCCCTGGCGATTGACGGAATAGCCATTCGCCCGCGTCTCCTCGATCGCCCTGCGAAAGGCTGCTTTGTCCCTCATCGTAAAATCGGTGAAGACCGCCAGCGGCGCGTCGAGGGCCGCTTCGATCTCGGTCTCCGGACAGGCGGAAATGAAGGCCAGGCCGGAGGCCGTGGCGTGAAACGGCAGAAGCGTGCCGACCGCGACGAAGACGCGATGTGCCTTGGTGGAATCCTCGACATGAACAGTCGACAGCCGCCCGCCGCTATATTCGGAAAGATGCACCGTCTCATCCACCCGCTCGGCCAGTTGCCGCACGAAAGGCAGCGCGCTGCGCAGGAAGGGATAGCGCGCCTCGCGGATACGCCCCAGGCGAACCAGCGCCGAACCGAGCCGATATTTGCGCGAATCGGGCAGTTGCTCGACAAAGCCGTGTTTTTCGAGCTCGACCAGGAAGCGCCGGGTCGTCGCCTTGTCGAGCGCGCAGGCCTGGGCGATCTCGGTGAGACCGGCCTCCTTGTCCATCAGCGACAATGTGTCGAGCAATGTCAGCGCCTTGCTGATCGTTCCCATTTTCTTTCCTCGTTTTGGCCCGCGCTCTCCTCAAGCCGGGTGGTGGATCGCCACCTGTCAAGCACGCCTTGCCAGCGCCGAGATACTTAACATGCGAATTAACTTGACAGGAACGCATTCTTTTTGCAAGTCTATATTTGAAGCACTGGTTCACATATTGAACCATACTTACGATAGGCCCGGCAAGACAAAAGACTCTCAAATCCGCAAGGGCCGACGAACTGGGATCGCCGCATGATCGGCGCAACAAATCGCAACGCCACAGGGGAGCAAAAGCGATATGAGCAATTCATCCATACAAAGCAGCGGTGAGAACCAGCTGCGCAAGAACAGTCTCGGCGTCGGCGCCGTGACATTCCTGGTCGTGTCGGCGGCGGCCCCGCTGACGGCGGTCGCCGGCGGCGTACCGATCTCCATGCTGCTCGGCAACGGCCCCGGCATCCCGCTCGCCTTCGCGCTGGTGACGCTGATCCTGATCCTGTTTTCGGTCGGCTATGTCGCCATGGCCCGCCACATCCGCAATGCCGGCGCCTTCTACGCTTATACCGCACAGGGCCTGGGCGGCCTGATGGGCGGGGCGGCGGCGCTGATCGCTATTCTGGCCTACAATGCCATGCAGATTGGTGTCTTCGGCCTGTTCGGGGCTGCGACATCTGGCTTTTTCGCCGAGCACCTAGGTCTTTCCTGGCCTTGGTGGGTCTGGACCTTTATCGGTATCGCCATCGTCGCAGTATTCGGCTATCGGCGGGTCGACCTGTCGGCCAAAGTGCTGACAGTGCTGGTGATCCTTGAATATCTCGTCGTGCTGGTCATCGACGCCGCGATCCTGCTCAAGGGCGGCGATAGCGGCCTGACCATGAAGCCGTTCACGCCGACGGCGTTCATGAGCGGCGTTCCGGCCATCGGCGTGCTGTTCTGCTTTGCCGCCTTCATAGGCTTCGAAGCCACGACGATCTACAGTGAAGAAGCCCGTGATCCGCACAAGACTGTGCCGCGCGCCACCTATATCTCCGTGGTCATTATCGGCATATTCTACATGCTGACCTCCTGGCTGATGGTCAACGGCTCGGGCTTCGACAAGCTGGTGCCGGAGCTTCAAGGTCTCAAGGACCCGACGACCTTCCTGTTCGGCATTGCCGAGCGCTATGTAGGCCATTGGATTACGGTTGTGATGAGCGTGCTTTTCATCACCAGCCTGTTCGCCGGCGTGCTGGCCTTCCACAATGGCGTCGCCCGTTACATGTACGTTGCCGGACGCGAAGGCCTGCTGCCGCAATCAGTCGGCGTCACGCATCCGGTGTTCCAGAGCCCCCATGTCGGCTCGATCATCCAAACAACCATCGCCGTGATCGTGGTTGCGCTCTTTGCCTTTACTGGACAGGATCCGGTCCTGGCCTTGTTCTCCTGGCTCACCAATGTCGGCACGCTGGCAGTGATCGTGCTCATGGCGATGTCGGCCTTCGCCATCGTGCGCTACTTCGCAAACAATCCCCGCTTGGAAAACAATGCGCTGGTGACGACCGTCATTCCGATCATTGCCGGCCTTGCCCTTGTCGCTGTTGCAGTCGCGACGATATGGAATTTCGGCACACTGACTGGTGCAAGCGGCTTCCTCGCCATCTTCCTCCCTGCCCTGGTGCTGATCTTCGCGATCATCGGCCTGCTCTTGGCGGCGCGGTTGAAATCTGCCGATGCCGTCGGCTTTGCCCGGCTCGGTGCCGGGCAGGAAGCCTGATAGAATTCGGACTATGATGGCGGGCGCTTTGCCCGCCATTTTGCTATGAGGATAAGACATGCAGGACAAGATCGAGCAACTCCGCACAGTGGATGTCGCACCGCAATCGCTGTTCATCGGCGGCAATTGGCAAGCCGCGATGGGCGGCGCGACCATGGATGTCATCTCGCCGATCGACGGACGCAAGCTGACGACGATTGCCGATGCAGGAGCTGAGGATGTCGATCTCGCAGTGAAGGCGGCCCGCGCCGCGTTCGACAAGGGTAGCTGGTCGAGGGCCGCACCTGCCGAACGCAAGAAGGTGCTGCTGAAGATCGCCGAACTGATCGAAAAGCACGCATTGGAACTCGCCGTCCTCGGCGTTCGCGACAATGGCACTGAAATCTCGATGGCGCTCAAAGCCGAACCGGGCAGCGCTGCCGGCACCTTCCGCTACTATGCGGAAGCGATCGACAAGGTCTATGGCGAGATCGCGCCGACGGCTGAGAATGTGCTCGGCCTCGTCCATCGCGAGCCGATCGGTGTGGTCGCGGCGATCGTGCCGTGGAATTTCCCAATGATGATCGGCGCCTGGAAGATCGCGCCGGCACTGGCTGCGGGCAATTCGGTGGTGCTGAAGCCGGCCGAGGGCGCCTCGCTGACATTGTTGAAGCTCGCGGCACTCTGCGCCGAAGCCGGGCTGCCGGAAGGGGTGCTGAATGTCGTCACCGGCCGCGGCGCCGTTTGCGGCGAAGCGCTCGGGCTGCATAGGGATATCGACGTGCTCGCCTTCACCGGCTCCGGTCCGGTCGGCCGTCGGCTCCTGGAATATTCGGCGCGCTCTAATCTCAAACGCGTCTATCTCGAACTCGGCGGCAAATCACCGAATGTGGTTTTCGCCGACGCGCCGAACCTGGACCAGGCCGCGAAAGTCTCCGCCTACGGCATTTTCCGCAATTCCGGCCAGGTCTGCGTTGCCGGCTCGCGGCTACTGGTCGAAAAATCCATCCATGCGGAATTTTCCGAAAAGGTCGCGACCATTGCCGCAGCGATGAAGCTTGGCGACCCCCTGCTGATGACCACCGAAGCCGGTGCGATTTCGAGCGAGATCCAGCTCAAAAAAGACCTCGGCCATGCCGAACAGGCGCTTTCGGAAGGCGCGGTCTTGCGCACCGGCGGCAGCCAAGTGCTCGAAGAGACCGGCGGCTTCTACATGCAGCCGACCGTCTTCGACGTGACGCCGGCAATGACGCTGGCGAAGGAAGAAGTATTCGGCCCTATCCTGTCGATCATCCCCTTCGAAACCGAAAACGAAGCCCTCAGGATCGCCAACGGCACAGACTATGGTCTCGCCTCGGCGGTCTGGACCTCCAACCTGTCGCGCGCGCATCGCATGGTCCGTGGCATCAAGGCCGGCGTTGTGCACGTCAACACCTATGGCGGCGCCGACAACACCGTGCCGCTCGGCGGCGTCAGGCAATCCGGCAACGGCCACGACAAGTCGCTGCATGCGCTGGACAAGTATGTGGATTTGAAGACAGCTTGGATTCAGTTGTGAGGTTATGAGGGGGGGAATTTCACCCCTCACCAACTTCGGCCAAGGGCTCGCTGACGCTCACCCGGCCTTCGTATCCTCTCCCGCAAGGGGCGAGGAAAACCCGAGGCACTGCCTCACCACAATCGCGACGTTGCAGCAGGTTGAAAGGGCGCCACAGGTTATTCCTCGCCCCTTGCGGGAGAGGATAGTAAGCCCGCGTGAGCATAGCGAACGCTTGGGCGCACTTGGTGAGGGGTGAAAACGCCAGAGATGGGGCGCTACCCCCCAAAACTCCCCACCTGCGTCGGCACGTTGATATAATTCCGATCGAAATAAACCAGCGCATTCCCATCCGCCCGCGACCGGATCCCCATCACCTGGCCGATGAAGATGTGATGCGTGCCCACGAGCCTCGCCTCGACCAGCCGGCAATCGAAGGATACCATGGCATTGGCGAGCGCCTGGCTGCCCGAGGGCATGTCGACCCATTCGGCGGCGGCGTAGCGGGCGGACATGTCCTGCTGGCGGCCGGCGAAATAGCCGGCCAGTTCCTGGTGATCATCGGCAAGCACATTGACGCAGAAACGGCGGTTTTCCAGGAAAAGCCCTGACTGCGCAGACTTGCCGTTCATGCAGACGAGCAGGCTCGGCGGTTCGTCGGTGACGCTGCACATGGCGGTGGCGGTGAAACCGCCCCGCCCTGCCGGGCCATTCGAGGTGATGACATTGACCGGCGCGCAGACACGCGCCATGGCATTGCGAAACTCCGCCTTCGAAATTGCCTCCTCCATGTCACGTCCTCCTCAGTTCAATGGCGGCAGCCAGGTGGGATTGGTCCAGCCTGTCTCGTCATAGTCGCCCATGCATTGGTCGACGAGCGCTTCCATTTCGCGCAACCGGCCGCCGCGCTCGGCGCCCTTGAGCACCTGCAGGCGAACTTCTTCCGGCGCACCGGCATAATTGAGCTCATAGAGCGCATGGCGGCCGCCGAATTCGGTGCCGGTCGCATCCCAGAGCAGTTTCATGATCTTGATGCGCTCGACATGGCCCATATCGCCGGAACCGCGGACATATTGCGCCAGGTAGCGATCGATCTCGGGATTGGAGAAATCCTTGGCCGATGACGGCAAATAGATCAGGCCCGAGGCGATCACTCGGCGGACGGTATCGATCACGCGCGGATAGGCTTCCGACATGAAGGTGCGGTAGCTGAGTGCGGCTTCCATGTTGGGCAGGACGGCGCCGTTTGCCCAGGGCTGCGGATTATAGGCCATGGCGTTGGAAAAGCTCCAGAACATGTGCCTGAGACCGATCACTTCGCCGAGAGCGGCCTGGTTGCCGCGGAAGGCATCGCCGCCGGTGGCGCGCAAGGCCTTTGCCAGAAGCCCGGCGAGGAAATCCAGCTTGACGGCAAAGCGCGTGCAGCCCTGGAAGCAATAGCCATGCATGAAGCCGGACGCCGGATGGAAGGAGAGGATCTTGCCCGCATCACGCAAAACCAGCACGTCTTCCCAGGGGATGAAGACATTGTCGAGCACCAGGATCGCGTCGTTCTCGTCGAAGCGCGACGACAGCGGATAGTCGAACGGCTGGCCGACCGTATTAGCCGTCTGCTCATAAGAGACGCGGCAGAACATTTTGATGCCAGGTGCATTCATCGGCACGATGAACATCACCGACAGCGAGGGGTCTTCGGTCACCGTCGCCGAGCCCTGGGCGAGGAAATTGTAATGCGTCAGCGCCGACGAGGTCGCCACCACCTTGGCGCCCGAGACATAGATGCCGGCGTCGGTTTCCTTGGTGATGTGGACGAACACGTCCTTGACCTGGTCCGCCGGCTTGTGGCGGTCGATCGGCGGATTGACGATCGCGTGGTTCATGAACAGCGCCGCTTCCTGCGCCCGCTTGTGCCAGGCAAGCGCGTTGTCCTTGAACGGGCCGTACCAATCGGCATTGGCGCCGAGCGTGTTCATCAGCGCCGCCTTGTAATCGGCGGTGCGGCCCATCCAGCCGTAGGACATGCGCGCCCAGTCGGCGATCGCGCCCTGCTGGGCGACAAGTTCCGACGACGACCTGGCGACGCGGAAATACTTGTGGGTGTAGCCGCCATTGCCGGTGTCGGTCGGCGAGGTCAGACGGTCCTTGGTCTTTTCGTCGTGCAGGGCATCGTAGAGCCTGGCGAGCGAGCGCACCGAATTGCGCATCGCCGGATGAGCGGTGACGTCCTCGACGCGCTCGCCGTTGATATAGACTTCACGGCCGTCGCGAAGGCTCGCCAGATATTCCTCGCCTGTGAAGGGCCGGGTCTTGTCAGCGCGAAAATCCTCGGCGCGCATGAATTGGCGGTGCTCTTGGGCTGTCATGAAACTCCTCCTTTGACTTTCATCAAGAGAATAGAACTTGCTTAACATGTGCACCATGGACAGAATGACAAAATGACTTGGACTTTTTCAGGTGCTGCCCATGGCCGACGTCATTCCCAGTTTCTTCGTCTACGGCGAACCCGACAAGCCGCTGGACATCGGCTTCATGCATGTCGAAACCGTGATGCAGCGCAAGAATGTGCATCAAGGCCATGTGAAGGCGCACAAGCACGAGCGCATGGGGCAGATCACGTTCTGGACCAAGGGGCGCGGCAGCTATTTCATCGAGGATAGTGCTTTGGACTTTTTTGCGCCAGCCGTCAGCTTCGTGCCAAGCGGCGTCGTCCACGGTTTTACGGTCGAGCCGGAGGAAACCGACGCCATCGTCGTCTCCATCGCCGATGGCGCGCTGCTGCCCATGCGGTCCCAGACCCTGCTGCCACTCGACATTGCCACCATGGCCCTGGGCAATGCCGGCCATCCTCTCTGGCAGAGGCTGGCTTCGATCATGACCCTGCTCGCTGATGAATATCGCGAGGCGCTGCCCGGAATGGACAAGGCTCTCGCCTCACTTGTGGCCGTGGCGATGACCGAGATCGCCCGGCTTGCACAGGAAAATCCTGCGGCAACGGGAACCAATCCGGCGGCCTTGGCCACTGATTTCCGCCGCCTCGTCGACCGCCATTTCCGCGACAACTGGCCGGTCGAACGCTATATCGACGATCTCGGCACGACGCCGCACTTGCTCGCCAAGGCCTGCCGCAATGCCTTTGGGCTGTCGGTCAAGGAATTCATCAATGAAAGGCGCCTGCTCGAAGCAAAGCGCCTGCTGCTGTTCACCGTCCGCTCGGTCGAAGACATTGCATACGAGATCGGTCTCAAGGAGGCCGCCTATTTCTCCCGCTTCTTCAAGGCAAGCACCGGCATGCCACCCAGCGAATGGCGGGCGGCACATCTGCATGCCCCTCAGAATTGATGGGATAATAATTAACGTGTGAAATACATTGACAGGCTCCATGCTCTGCGCCATGCTAATAAATGAATAGATGGTTCACATATTGAACCATTTGGGAGGAGCACAAGCATGGACCGCAAGGCGGACACCATTCTGACGAATGGCCGTGTCTATACCGTCGACCCCGCACAGCCCTGGGCCGAAGCCGTGGCCATTACCGAGGGCCGCATCCTGGCGGTCGGCAAGGCCGATGACATCATGGCGGCAAAGGGTCCGGAGACTGAAATCGTCGACCTCGGCGGGCGCATGGCAATGCCGGGCTTTGCCGATGTCCACAATCACATCATGATGGGTGGCGAAGCGGCCCTATTCCACCTGCAATTCGCTCCGAGTTCGTCAATCGACGAGATCTGCGACTTCGTCCGCGCCGCCGCGGAAAAGGCATCGCCCGGCCAGTGGATCATCGGCAACCAGTGGGGCGCTGACCGGATGACCGAGCTTAACAGCGAGGCATCGCTTGCCAGGCTCGATGCAGCCGGTCTCGGCCATCCCGTGCTGTTGCGCGATGAGACCATGCACAATCGCTGGGTCAACAGCGAGGCAATGCGTATTTCGGGCATTTCAGGCAACCAGCCCGATCCGCCGCAAGGCGCCTTTGCCCGCGACCCGGCGAGCGGCCGGCTCACCGGCGTGCTGATCGAAGCGGCGGCCGGCATCGTCGAGCGCGCCGCGGCCAATGATTTCACCGAGGAGATGGGCGAAGCGGCCGTCGCCCGCGCGGTTGAGATCGTCAATTCCTTCGGCGTCACCGCCTTCCAGGACGCGGCCTCCGTGCTGCCGATCCTCAAGGCGCTCACCAATCTCGACAACAAGCAGAAGCTGACCGCCTGGGCCGTCACCTCGCTGCCGCTGATCGAGCCGAGCTTCATGTTCGGGCTCTCCGGCGACGCATTGCTGGCGCTGCGAGACCAATACCGCACACACCATGTCCGGCCGAACTACACCAAGATTTTTCTCGACGGCGTGCCCGGCGCCCAGACGGCGGCCTTCCACCAGGCCTACAAGCCCGATCCGGCCCATCCCCATGGCCATCGTGGCGAGGTGCTGGTCACTTATCCCGATCTCGTCAAGCATATCGACAAGTCGGAAAAACTCGGCATGGGCCTGAAAATCCATTGCACCGGCGACTATGCGGTCACCGAAATGCTCGATGCCGTCGAGGCGGTCAGGCATTTCAACGGTCCGGCCAAGGTGCTGCACCACATTGCTCATGCGAGCTATATCCGCCCGGAGGATCTCGAGCGCTTCGCCGAACTTGGCGTGGTCGCCGATCTCTGCCCGATGATCTGGTATCCGACCACCTTCCTCGAAGGCCACAAGGAAGTGATGGGCGAAGAGCGCGCCACCCGCTTCTGGCCGATCCGCAGCCTGCAGGACTCCGGCGCCCTGCTTGCCGGCGGCTCGGACTGGCCGGTGATCCCGGTGCCCGATCCGTGGCACGGCATCGAGGGCATGGTCACCAGGCAAAACCCATCCGGCGCCTTCCCCGGCGTCTCGCTCTGGGCCGAACAGGCGATCGATCTCGCTACGGCGATCCGCATTTACACGCTTAATTCCGCCATCGCGATGGGCATCGACAGCGAGACAGGATCGATCACGCCGGGCAAGTCGGCCGATATCATCGTGCTCGACCAGAATGTCTTCGACGTGCCCGCCGATCAGATCGCTGACACCAAGGTGCTGACCACCTTCTTCGAGGGAAGAAAGGTCTTCGAGCGCTGACATTATTGGGCGGAGAGGAACCGCCAGGGAAAGAAAGGGAGCAATATGCAAAGTCTATCGAAGAGTTTTGCCGCAGCCGGCCTGGCTGCGCTCGGCTTGATGGCTGCCGCCGCCGCGGCCCAGGCCGCACCCACCTGCACCAACGGGCCGATCCAGATCGGCGCCGTCTCCACAATTACCGGCATTGTCGATTTCTCCGATGCGCCGAAGGCGACCAAGGCGGTGTTCGACCAGCTCAACGATGCCGGCGGCATCAATGGCTGCAAGATCGAATATACGTTGGCCGATGACAAAGCCGATCCGCAGGTGGCAGCCCAGGCGGCCCGCGACCTGATCGACAACAAGGGCGTGGTGGCGCTCGCGGGTGGCGCCAGCCTGCTCGATTGCGCCGTCAATGCTGGCACCTATGCGCGCAACGACGTGCTGTCGGTCCAAGGCGTCGGCGTCGATCCGCTGTGCTTCAACGCGCCGAGCGTCTCGCCCGTCAATGTCGGGCCTTACACGCTCACCACCGTGATGCTCAACTATGCGACCAAGAATCTCAATTCGCAAAAGGCCTGCGCCTTCATCGCGGTGATCGGCGGCACGCAGGAAGCCTATGCGGCTGCGATCGCCGAATGGGAAAAGACCAGCGGCAAGAAGATCACCCTGGTCGATTGGACGCTACCGCTGCAGGGCGACCTGACGCCTTACGTGATCAAGGCGCGTGACGCCGGCTGCGATGCGGTGCTGACCAACCAGGTCGAGCCGGGCGTCGTGCAATGGGTGAAAACCGCCGATGCACAGAAGATTTCCGGCATCAACTGGCTCTTCCTCGCGCCAGGCTATACCGAAGGCGTGGCCAAGTCGCTCGCCGACTCCAAGCAGCCGGTCTATATCGGCACGGAGTGGGAGCCCTATACCGAGCAGAACAGCGCGGCGAACAAGGACTGGATCGCCACCATGGACAAGGCCGGCCTGGCAAAGACTGCCTTCTCGCAGGGCGGCTATATGGCCGCCAAGGTGATGATCGACACCATTTCCAGCATTGATGGCGACATCACCCGTGACTCCGTGACTGCGGCGCTGAAGGCGGGCAAGGAAATGAAATACCCGATCGCCGGCAGCGCCTATGTGTTCGGCGATGCGGCGAAACATTCGCCGATGCAGGCGTCGAAGATCATGCAACTGGTCGACGGCAAGTGGACGGTGAAGACGCCGGATTGGTTCACGCTGCCGAAGGCGGAGTGAGTGGGGCACTAGCTTTAAGAAGTGCCAACTGCACATTGGATAAAGACCCTCTCTGGCCTGCCGGCCATCTCCCCCACAAGGGGGGAGAAGATTCGCGGCGCGCTCCCTGCCTCAATTGAGGCCCCGAGGATACGGCTGGGTTAAGCCCCTCCCCCTTGTGGGGAGGGGTTTGGGGCGGGGTCTTCCTGACACCCTCAGGACAACATGGCGGGCGAGCACCCGCATCCGGAGCTTATATGAACTCTCTCTTCACAGCCGCAGTTGCGGGCCTGTCTGCCGGTGGCGCCTATGCCATTCTGGGGGTCTGCGTCATCTTCACTTATCGGCTCGTGGCGGTGGTGAATTTCACCGGCGCGGCAATCGGCGCCGCAGGCACTTTCGTCATGGTCGGCCTGCATGAAGCCGGCGTCCCGCTCCTGCCCGCAACTTTGCTCGGCCTCCTCAGCGGCGCTTTCGCCGGCGTCCTGATCGGCCTGGTCATGACCCGCTGGTTTGCCAATTCCAACGCCTCGACCAAGGCTGCCGTGACGGCCGCCCTGCTCGTCGGCATCATTGCCATCGGGCTTCGGCTGACGGGCGGCCAGCATCCGCACTATTTCCCCGAACTCATCCCTGGTTCCGCCTTCCGGCTTGCCGGTGTCGAGGTGACCTGGGCGGCGCTGACGACACTGGTGCTGGCGCTTCTCTTCACCCTTGCAACCGAGCAATTCCTGGCGCGGACGCGGACAGGGCTGGAGCTTCGCGCCCTGTCGCAGCGGCCGATGGCGGCTGAACTGATCGGCATCCGCGTCCGCACGCTGGCGCTCGGCGTCTGGGCGGTCACTGGTGCGACCACCACGCTGGCGCTGATGATCATCGCGCCGCTGCGTTCGCCGGATTTCGCCTCGCTCAGCCTGCTGGTCGTGCCCGCGCTTGCTGCTGCCCTGATCGGTGCCTTCACCAGTTTCCGCGCGGCGCTTCTGGGTGGCGTTCTGATCGGCATTCTCGAAGGCCTTGTCAGCGCCGTGGATTTCGTCAGCCAGTTTCGCAGCACGGTGCCGTTCGTCGTCATTCTCGCCGTGCTTCTGTGGTCGCAGAGAGGAGCCCGCTGGGATGAAGCTCGCTAATTCCTCGGCCTGGCGCCCTGCTGTCACCACCGCTTTGTCGCTCGCCGTCCTCGGGACGCTGATCCTGCTGCTCCTGCCCAAATATTGGGTCTTCCTGGTCACCGCCGTCTTCATCGTCGGCATCGCCCTGCAGAGTCTCGGTCTCGTCACCGGCCGCACCGGCATGATCTCGCTTTGCCAGATGTCCTTTGCGGGCGTCGGCGCCTGGGTCACTGGCTATCTCAACGTCATGAACGCACCCGGCGGCCTGATCGTCTGGAGCTTGATCGGCGGGCTCGCCGCGGTGCCGGTCGGCGTCGCCATCGGTCTGCCGGCACTCAGGTTGCGCGGCATCAATCTCGCCATCGTCACGCTCGGCTTTGCCGCCGCCTTCGACACGGTGCTGGCAACCATCACCTTTCCGGGCCAGACAACCTTCACCCAGGTGGCTCGCCCTGCGGCCTTCGACAGCGATCGCGGCTATTTCATCCTCGTGCTCCTCGTCTACGGCGTGATCGCGGTGGCGCTCGAATTCGTCAGCCGCTCCCGGCTCGGCGCCTCCTGGCTCGCCGTCAGGCATTCGGAGCGTGCCGCGGCGGCCCATGGCGTTTCGATCCCGCGGGCAAAGCTGAGCGCCTTTGCCATCAGCGCCTTCATCTCCGGCATTTCCGGCGGCATCCTCGCAGGCTATCTCGGCACGCTCGTCGCCGACAATTTCAACATGATGCAGTCGCTGGCGCTGTTCGCCGTCTCGACCATGGTCGGCGCGCATTTCACCCTCGGCGCCATCATCGGCGGCATGCTGATCACGCTGTTTCCGGAATTGCTGCGCCGGCTGCACTTGCCACAGGACATCGGCAATGTCTTCTTCGCCATCGGCGCGGTGCAGGCCCTGTCGAGCGGCGAGACGATCAGCGAGACCTGGACCCGGCTTTTCCGCAAACTGGCTCCCAAGCGTCACGCCGCAGCAAACCCCTCCTCCGACGGCGCCTTGCCGCCGGCTGTCGACCATCAGGGTGGCCTCGCGTTCGAAATCGCCGACCTGACCGTGCGCTATGGCAATGTCGTCGCCCTCGACAAAGTCAATCTGAAAGTTCCCGCCCGCACCGTCGTGGGACTGGTGGGGCCGAACGGCGCCGGCAAATCGACCATGGTCGATGCGATCGCCGGTTTCCTTGCGCGCTATGAAGGTTCGGTGCGGCTAAACGGCCAGCCGGTGGAAGGCGTGTCCGCCACAGATCGGGCACGCATGGGTATCCGGCGGACCTGGCAGACGACGCGCATCGCGCCGGAGCTTCGCGTCGGCGACTATGTCCGCCTCGCCGCCGGCTCCATCTCCGACGCGGAAATTGCAGCCATTCTCGACTGGTTCGATTGCCCGCCGCCGGCAACGCCGATTTCCCAGGTCGATGCCGGCACGCGCCGCCTGCTTGATGTCGCTGGCGTCGTGGCGGCCCGGCCGGCGATCATCCTGCTCGACGAACCCGCCGCCGGCCAATCCTATGCCGAAGCGCTGAAGCTGGGCGAACGGATTGCGGCAATACCGGAAAAATTCGGCAGTGGCGTGCTCCTGATCGAGCATGACATGGATCTCGTGCGGCGGGCCTGTTCGGCGATCACGGTGTTCGATTTCGGACGCGTGATCGCCGCGGGCGCCCCGCAGGCGGTGCTGGCCATGCCCGTGGTGCAGAGGGCCTATATGGGTATCGAATTCGAGGAGGCGGCCGAATGACGTCCCTGACAATCACCGATCTCGTCGTCAACCGCGCCGGCCTGCCGATCGTCCGCGGCGTCGATCTCGAAGCCAAGAGCGGCGAGATCAGCGTGCTGCTCGGCGCCAATGGCGCAGGAAAGACGACGCTGCTCGAAAGCATTTCCGGCATCATTCCGGCTGCAGGGGGCCAGATCGAGCTGGACGGCGCCGCCTTGAACAAGCTGCGGCCGGGCATGCGCGCCCGCGCCGGCATCAGCCATGTCGAACAGGGCCGGACGATCTTCCCGGAAATGACCACCGAGGAAAACCTGAAAGTCGCGCTCCATCGCGACGCCACACTCGAAGAGGCCTACAGCCTGTTTCCGGAACTCATGCAGCGGCGCGATATACGCTGCGGCATGCTGTCGGGTGGCGAACAGCAGATGGTGGTGATTGCCCGCTCACTGCTCACCCGGCCGAAGGTGATCATGATCGATGAAATGTCGTCGGGCCTGGCGCCTGTCATCGTCAGTCGCCTGATGACGGCGGTGCGCAAGCTCGCCGATGCCGGCATGGCCGTGCTGCTGGTCGAGCAGTTCGCGACTCTGGCGCTTGCCATCGGCGACCGGGCTTACGTGCTCCGGCGCGGCCGCATGGTCTATGACGGTGCCTGCGATGCGCTGGCCCGCGATCCCGCGCACCTGCACCGGCTCTATCTTGGCGAAGCGGAGACGGCGGCGGCCTGATTGCCTCCCTCCCCTCCCGCCGCACGGATTTTTCACGCTCAGTCAAAAGCCGTTCACGCTCGGAAAAGCCAAACGGCGGCGGCGGCATTAGACTGACCGGCAATCAGGGAGGAATTGATGAGATTTTCGGGCAAGACAGCCGTCATTACCGGCGGCGGCACGGGCATAGGCGCAGCCGTGGCACGGCGCATCGCCGGCGAAGGCGGCAAGGTGGCTCTGGTCGGGCGCCGGCGTGAACCGCTGCAGGCGGTGGCGGAAGAGATCGGCGCCAGCGTCGTCCAGGCGGATGCGGCCGATACGCCATCGATGAAGGCCGCCGTGGCAACGATCGTCGAGAAACTCGGCGGCATCGATATCCTGATTGCCAATGCCGGCGGCCACGGCATGGGGCCGACCACGGAAATGAGCGACGAAACCTGGGCGCTGGCCACCCGGCTCAACCTCAACACCGCCTTCGTCAGCGCTCGCGAAACCCTGCCGCAGCTGATCGAACGGAAGGGCAATATCGTCGTGCTCGCCTCGATCGCCGGCCTGTTTGCCGGTCCGGATGCGGCCGGCTACGTAACGATGAAACATGCCTGTATCGGCCTCGCCAAGTCGCTTGCCCGCGACTATGGCCGCAAGGGCGTGCGCACCAATACCGTCTGCCCCGGCTGGGTGACCACGCCCATGGCCGACGAGGAGATGGACTATGTGATGAAGAAGCACGGCCTCGCCTCGACCGAGGAGGCCTATCGCCTGGTCACGAAGGATGTACCGCTCGGCAAGCCGGCGTCGCCCGAAGACGTCGCCGCCGCCGTCTGCTTCCTGGCCTCGCCCGAGGCACGGATGATCAACGGCGCGATCCTGACCGTCGATGGCGGCGCCAGCACCGTCGACCTGCCGACGCTGGCAATGGTCGATTGAGGGAGGAAACGATGAGCCAGCAGAATCCCAAGGACTGGAAGACCTATGACCAGTTCGCCTATGGCATCGACACCAACCGGCTACCGCCGACACAGGCGCTGGATGGAACATCGCACGCTGTGACCTTCGACGATGGCCGCCGGCTCGCTTTGGCGATCTCCTCCGGCCGCGCGGAATGGTCCGACGATGCCGGGCATGGCGAAGACGGCTGCGAAGTGATCGAGGTCGCGCCGGACACCTATTTCATCGAGTTCGTCTTCGCGAGCCGCCCGAAGGAATGCGAAACGCTGATCCTCAACACGCGGACAAAGCGGGCGCTGTCGATCTATTCCATCGTTCGCGACAAGGAACAATCCATCGGCGAGCCGCAGGTGGCGCAGATTTTTCGCTCCGGCACGGCGGGTGTGGCAAGCGGCTTTCAGCCGGCCGAGACCCGTGACCTGATCGGACTGAGGGCACATTTCACCTACAGCCCCAACCATGTTTATGAGCACACCTATCTGTCGTCGCAGCGCTATGCCTGGCAGAACCTTGTCGGCGTGCAGCGCGGCCATGGTGATGTCGATCTCGCCACCACCTATAAATTCGACGAAGACCAATACGTCTTCACCTTCCGCGAATTCAAGATCCCGGTCGCCTCGACCTTCTTCTACAATTTCAAGGATATGCGCTCGACCGGCAAATTCCTCGGCATTGCCGGCGACGGCTCGATCCAGAACAGCCCTGCCGGCGCCTTCATCCGCAAGGCATCGATGACTTATTATCTGCCCGGCCAGGAGCCGGTGTGAGGAGCACTATGCGCAGCACCTATGAACTCGTCCGTGATCACTATGCCGCCAATGACCGCCGCGATCTCGCCGGCATGATTGCCGATATCGCACCGGATTGCCGCTGGACCGAAATGGATGGCTTTCCCTGCGCCGGCACCTATATCGGGCCGCAAGCAGTCGTCGAAAATGTCTTCAAGGCGCTCCCCGCGCAGTTCGACAATTATACGTTCACGCTTGAGCGACTGCTGGATGCCGGTGACGAAGCCGTGGGGATCGGCAATTACACCGCCACCCACAAGGCCACCGGCAAGGCGATGAATGTCCGTGTCGTGCATGTTTGGGGCGGATCGGAGGGCAAGATCCGCCGTTTCGAGCAATTCACCGACACGCTGCGGGTCGCCGAAACTATGACGTGAGCCGCCTCAGCGCCGCGTGGCGATAGTCACGCGGCGTTGTCCCGAAGCGGTCACGAAAAGCGCGCGAAAAATGCGCACTCGATGAAAATCCTGCGGCAAAGGCGATATCGGAAATCGTCCTTTCCCCGGGCAATTCCAGCGCGCTCCGGGCCTTGACCAGACGTGTTTCCCAGATGAACTGTGCCGGCGTCAGGCCTTCCCGCTCGAATGCCTTGAAGATATAGCGCGGTGTGCAGCCCATGCGCGCCGCAATCCGCTCGACCGATAATCCGGCTTCGTCGAGATGATCGAGGATGAATGTCTGTGCTCGCTGAAGCAGGACATCGAGCACGCCTGGACGATCGGGATCATGGTCCGCACCACTCTCTATCAGGGGACGCACCATATCGATGAGCGTGCGCCCCAGGCCGGTTCGGCTGACAGGATCGAGATTATCGGCCTCGGCCAGGCTCGAATGCAGCGTTGCCGACAATATCTGGCAAAAGCCCCACATCTCGCGTGACGGCTGCTTTGGCACTGCGAGAGAGGACAAGGTTTCGGCGGCGAATGCCCGCCGCGGCACCTGCAGCATCACCAATTGCACATCGCTGTGGTTGGCCAGTCTGTAGGGTCGTGTCGGATCGTAAATCACCGGCAGCCCGGAACCGAAAGACACCAGCCGGCCGCCCTGCTCGATCGACGAGGCGCCTTTGCCCTGGATCAGGATCTTCAGCGCATCGGGATCATGACTGGCGCGAGCAACCTTGTCGCCAAAGACAATGTGAGAACCCGCTTCGAGCTCCGATATGCGGCACTCGCCAAGGATCACGGATCTGAGGCGTCGTCGGTCGACCGGCGCTTCGTCGAAATGCAGGCGGACATTGCCGAAGAGCTGTTGAGCGAGCATGGGAAACGCTTCCCCAATAGCTGTCTCCACCAAGGCGCCCATCCCCGCCTCCTACTGCGCCAGATAGGCGCGGTGCAGGATTTCCGGTTCGTCGATCAGGCGGCCGGGCATCCCGGAAAAGGTCAGCTTGCCATGGGACATGACATTGGCGGCACCGGCGAGTTTCAGCGCGATATGGGTGAACTGCTCGATCAGCAGCACGCCCGTCCCCTGCTCCGCCAGCTTCACCGCCACGCCCATCAGCCGCTTGACGATCAACGGCGACAGTCCGAGCGACATTTCGTCAGCAAGGATGAATTTCGGCCGTGCCACCAGCGCCTGGCCGAGCGCCAGCATCTGCTGCTGGCCGCCGGACATCGACCCAGCCTTCTGGCCGTTGCGTTCGGCAAGCTCGGGGAAAATGCCATAGACATCGCCGACGGCGGCGTTTGCCGTCGCAGCATTATGGCCGAAGCCTGCCGCCAGCAGGTTGTCATGGACGCTGAGGCCGGAAAGCACGCGATGACCTTCCGGCACGGCGGCAAGGCCCGCGGCGCGGATCGTCTCGGGCGATTGCCCGGCCATCGTCCGGCCGTCGATCTCCACCACGCCGCTCTCGATCGGCAGCACGCCGGCGAGCGCCAGCACGAGCGAGCTCTTGCCCGCCCCGTTCGGGCCAAGCAGCGCGGTGATCATGCCGGTTTCGAGCGTCAGCGACAGGCCGTCGACAACCCGCTTGTTGCCGCGGCGGATGACGAGATCGCGGATGACGACGCGGCTCATACCAGTTCCTCCACACCGAGATAGACGGCCCGCACGCGGGAATCGCTCAGCACGTCGCGCGTCGGCCCCGCCGTGACCAGAGAGCCGAAATCGAGCACCATGGTCGACGAACAGACGGCCTGGATCAGATCGACATCATGGTCGATCAACAGCGTCGTCGCCCCGTTGAAAGCGTGGATGTCGGAGATTGTCCGCCGGAGCACCTCGACCTCGTTCTGCGACAGGCCAGCGCCGGGCTCGTCGAGCAGCAGCAGTTTCGGCTGGCCGGCGGCGCAGCGGGCGATCTCAGTCATGCGGCGCTGAAAGGCATTGAGGCCAGCGGCTCGCTCGCGCCGGACCGATGTCAGGCCGGCAAAGTCGAGAGCCGCCGCCAGGACATGTTGATATTGCGCCGAGGAGAGCGGCAGATTGTCGAGCACAACGCTGATATTCTCCTCGACGCTCAGTTCATCCACCACCTGCTCCTTCTGGAAGGAGCGGCGCAGGCCCCAGCGGCTGCGCTGATGCGGACGGAGCGACAGGAGCTCGGTGCCGAACGCGTTGATCGTTCCGGATTTCGGGGTGACGAAGCCGGAAAGCACATTGAGAAAGGTGGTCTTGCCGGCGCCGTTCGGGCCGATAATGCCGACGACGGGGTCGGCAAGGTCGACGGTCAGCGCATTGAGCGCGGTGACGCCGCCAAAGGCCACAGTGATGTCACGGATGGCGATCATGGCCGCTTCTCCTTGCCTGTGATACGGCCGACGAGATCGGTCAACTGGCCGGCAATGCCGCGCGGCGCGGTCGTCAGTGCGTGGATCAGCGCTCCGCCGAAAATGATGAAGGCAGCATCGCCATTGACACCGAGGTCGTTGAGCAGCGCCGGCACGAAACGATAGAGCATGGCAGCGATCACCGCGCCATACCAATGCCAGGCGCCGCCGACAATGGTCAGCGCGAAGATCATTACCGATTCCGCCGGCGGGAAGGATCGCGCATCGAGGAGCTGGAGATTACCGGCCAGAAGTCCGCCCGCGACGCCGGCGAGAAACCCTGATAGCGCAAAGCCCCAGATCTTGTAGGCTGTGACATTGATGCCGACGGCCATGGCAGCGGCCTCGCTCTTGCGGATCAGGAGCCAGGCGCGCCCCGGCTTGCCGCGCTCGTGCAGGTGGATCAGCACGAAGCCGAGGAAGACGACGCCGATGCAATAGCGGAAATAGGCCTCATCGGTTTGGGCTATCCAGGGCCGCGGCATATAGGAGATCGCCTTGACGGCAAACCCGAGAAAACCCTCGCCGCCGTTCGGAAATTGGATGACATTGATCAGGATGCCGAAGCCACCGGACGCCATGAGCGTGACCAAGGCAAGATAAAGCCCGCGCATCCGCAGCGCCGGATAGGCGAAGATCATGCCCACCACAGCTGCGAAGACGCCGCCCGCAAGTATGTTGATCTCGAACGGAAGCCCGATGCCATAGGAAAGGCGCAGTGTCACCCAGCCCCCGCAGCCCATGAACGCCACCTGCGCCAGCGACACCTGGCCGAGCTTGCGATAGAGCAGCGCAATGCTGGCGGCCGTCAGCGCATAGATGACCACCGAGGTCAGCACTTTCAGCCAAAGCGCTGCAAGAAGCACCGGCACGACAGCCGCAGCAACGACGAGCGCGAGCAGCGGCCAAAGCGCTGCCGGCCGCAATCGGGGACGTGGGCCGATGGCCGTCACGGATATCTGGTTTACGATGGCCATCAGTCTTGCCCTGAAAAAGTGAGCCGGCGGCCGCGCTGCAGCCACATCAGCGCCAGGATCGCCACGATAAAGGGCGATGCGACGCGGAAAGGCGCCAAGGGTTTATAGAGTGTGAGAAAGCTCTCGATGATGCCGATGGCAAAACCGGCGAAGAAGGTGACCTTGATCGAAACCAGCCGGCCGACCACGGTGGTGGCGACAATCGGGATGACGATGAAGGTCAGCACGGCCGGATCGAGCCGCACGAGATCGCCGAACAGCATGCCGGTTATCCCGGCAAGCAGGCCGGAAAAGCCCCAGGCAATGGTTTCCACCTTGCGGATCGGCGTGCCGAGAATGGCGGCAAGCTGCCGGTCGTCGGCCAGCGTCCGCATCATCAGGCCAAGCCGTGTCCTGACGAGGAAAATGCTGGTGCCGACGGTGATGGCAATGCCGGCCGCCAGCGCCAGAATGCGCGTACCGGTCATCCTCAGACCGACCAGATTGACGCTGACGCCATCGAGCGCCAGCGCCAGCCGCCGCGGATTGACGAGCCAGAGCAGGTTCATCGCGCCGAGAATGGCAATGCCGAAGCCGAGCGTCGCGACGGCCTTGACGATCGGTTCGCGATGGCTGAGGCCGGGCGCGATCAGCACGCCATAGCCTGTCGACAGAAACACGCCGATGGCGAGGCAGACAAGCCACGCCACGGCTTCCGGATAGCCCCATTGCAGCATCTGCCAGGCGCTCATGGCGCCAAGCGCCCCGATCGCGCCATAGGCGAAATTCAATACGCCCGTGGCGCGGTTGAGAAGCACCAGGCCGACCCCGCCGAGGGCGTAGAGCGCGCCCACGGCAAGGCCGGATGCCAGTATGAGGCCATAGACACCCATGAGGATCGTCCGTCAGTTCTGAGCGATGCCGAGCGCCTTTTCCTGGGCGCGGATCGGATCGAGATAAGTGCTGTCGACATCAGCGCATTTGCTGACCTGCTTGAAGCCGCCTTTGACGAGCTGCATCATGATATTGGCATGATTGGGCATATGGCGGTCGCCGTCTCCGACATAGTAGGGGCCGCACATCAGGTCGGACTTCTCGTTCTTGATGGCGCGGATGGCTGCCGTGACTGTCTTGCGGTCGATCTTGGCCGGATCGAGCTTCAACATCGCATCGACGAAGAAGCGTGCCGCAAGGTAGCCCGCCTGGCTGAACGTGTCGCGCTGGTCGCTCGCATCGGCATATTTGTCCATCACCGCACGCCAGTTGGTAGCATCCGGGCCGGTGCCGTCGATGGGGTTCAGTTCGGCATTGACATAGATGAGACCGGCCCAGGCATCGCCGAGCAGGCCCGGCACGTCCTGGTCATAAAGCGGTGTAGACGAGATCCACTTATAGTTTGCCTGCGCACCGGACTCGGTCACGACCTTGAGGAAGGCGGCGGCCATGCCGGCCGGAAGATTGACGAGGATCGTGTCGGGATCGGACCCCACGGCTTCGAGATAGGCGGCATTCATGTCGGCCGTACCCGGGTCGAGCAGCACGCTCGATCCCTTGAGACCCTTGGCCTTCATGTATTTTTCCATCCAGCCGCACGAATAGGGGCCGACCGAGGGAATGGTCACGCCGATGCACACGACATTCTTGGTGCCGAGATTGGCGACGGCCCATTGCGCCGCCCCCACCGTCGACGGCAGCGGCCCTTCATTGGTCGAAACGATATTCTTGGATTCGAAGCACTCGGCCACGGCGCAGGCTGCCGTCATCGACATCACGCCCTCCTCTTCGTAGAGCTTGGCGTTGACGCCCATCTCGACGAAGGAGCCGCTCGCCACCAGCGCCACCACTTTTTCGTCCTTGACGAGCTTGGTGGCCACCTGGCCGGCCACTTCCGGGTTCCACTGATCGTCCTCGACCAGATATTTGATCGGCCGGCCATTGATGCCGCCATTGTCGTTGACGCATTTGAAATAGGCGGCGGCGGAACGCGCAGAGGACGAGAAATCGTCGGGACCGGTGCGGCCGACCACGGCGCCGATCACGATCGGTTCGCCCTCGGCTTTCTTGCCGTTATTGAGGCCGCAGGTCGTCGCCGCGAAAGCGCTGGATCCCGCCATGATGACGAGCGCAGTTGTGGCGCCCAGAATGTAAGCAATGTGTTTCATTGTTCTCCTCCATGTTGTCCGCCCCGCGCCCGACAGGGTGCAGCAGCGTGCGGCGATCTCCCTCGCGCCGCGTCTCAAAGCCGTCAGGCCGTGATCGTCTTGCCTGTCATGAACGATGCGGCACGGGCCGCGATCATCATCACAGGTGCATTGGTGTTGCCCGAAACCAGGGTCGGCATGATCGACGCGTCGCTGACTCTCAGCCCCTCGACGCCATGAACCCTGAGGTCGGCGCCGACGACGGCGGTGCGGTCATCGACCCGACCCATCCTGGCCGTGCCTGCCGGATGGAACACGGTCTTGGCGGTCGCGCGGATATAGTCGCGGAGCGCCTCGGGGTCCTTTTCGACACCCGGTCTTGGGAGGACGCGGCGCTTGATCAGTTTGGCCAGTGCTGGCGCTTCGAGGATGCGGATCGCCACATCGACGCCGCGCATAAGCGTGTCGACATCGGCGGGATCGGAAAGCGCATTGGCATTGAAGAGCGCGGCTTCCTTCGGATCGGCCGATTTGAGGCGGATCGAACCGCGCGAACGGGGCCTGAGGAAACAGGGGCCGATGCTGAGACCATGGCCCGCTTCCGGCTCGCGATCGACAAAGCCCACCAGAACCGGAAGCACATGGAACTGAATATCCGGTTGGCCCGTCCCGGCTGTATCGACGAAGCCGCCGCTTTCGACGACGTTCGAGCTCAGCAGGCCGCGATGGGTCAGGAGGTAGCGCGCCATGTGCAGTGCCGCCTTCAGGCCTCGGTCTTCGCCGAGCATAGAGATCGGATCTCTCGTCTCGCCCTGAACCGGGACTTCCAGGTGATCCTGGAAATTCGCGCCGACCCCCGGCAGGTCCGCCACGACCGGGATGCCGAGCGAGCCGAGCAGACCGGCATCGCCGATGCCGGAAAGCTGCAGGATCTTCGGCGTCGCGATCGCGCCGGCGGTCAGCACGATTTCCCTGGTGGCACCGATCTGGGTGCCGTCGAACAGCTCCACGCCGCTGGCGCGCTTGTCCTGGAACAGGACGCGCGCCACCTTGGTCTCGGTCATGATCCGAAGGTTCGGGCGCTTCTCGGCATCACGCAAAAAGGCCTGGGCCGAGCTCCAGCGACGACCATTGTGGGTGGTCGACTGGTAGAATCCGACCCCTTCCTGGTCCTCGCCGTTGAAATCGGGATTGGCCGTCAGCCCCGCCTCGACACCGGCCTGGACGAAGGCTTCGTTCAACGGATGCCGGTGGCGGGGATTGGAGACATGCAGCGTGCCGGACCGGCCGTGATAGTGACCGTTGAGCTCGGCATTGTTCTCCAGCGACCGGAAGGCCGGCAGGACATCCTCATAGCTCCAGCCCTGGCAGCCCATTTGCGACCATGTGTCATAGTCGTTGCGGTGGCCACGGATATAGATCATGGCGTTGACCGAGCTGCCGCCGCCGATGACATTGCCCTGCGGCACGATCTGCGGCCGGCCGTTCAGCCCCTTTTCGGGCTCCGAGGCATAGCCGTGGATGTCGATGCCCTTGCCCAGCACCTTGAAGAAGGTTGCGGGGATGTGGATGAAGGGATCGCTGTCGCGGCGGCCGGATTCGATCAGCAACACCTTGTGCGCCGGATTTTCCGATAGCCGGTTGGCGAGCACACAGCCCGATGATCCGCCGCCGACAATGATATAGTCGTAGCTTTCCATCAGCTCAGCACCGTCTGGACCGTGGTGAATTCCTTGAGGCCTTCAATGCCGAATTCGATGCCGATGCCGGATTGCTTGACGCCGCCGAAGGGAGCGTTGGGCTGGATGGTGCCATGTTTGTTGATCCAGACCGAACCGCATTCGAGCTTCAGCGCGTAGTGCTTTGCCTTCTCCGGATCGGAGGACCAGACCGAGCCGCCGAGGCCGGCCGGGTTGCGGTTGGCGCGTACGATCACCTCGTCGATATCGCTGTAGCGGATGATCGGCAGTGCCGGACCGAACTGTTCCTCATCCACGAGGCGCACGCCGTCGGTGACATCGGCCACCAGCGTGATCGGATAGAAATAACCCGAGCCGCCGATCGGCGCGCCGCCGGTCAGCACCCGGCCGCCTTGCGCCTTGGCGTCTTCGACGAGATCGCGGACCTTGTTGAACTGCATCTCGTTCTGGATCGGGCCGAGCACGCTTTTCTCGTCCATGCCATCGCCGATAACGATGCCGCTGGCATAGTCGGTCAGTGCGGCGCAGACGTCTTCATAAACGCTGTCATGCACATAGAGCCGCTTCAGCGCCGCACAGGTCTGGCCGTTGTTGATGAACGCGCCCCAGAACAGGCCCTCGGCGATCCGCTTGGGATCGACATCGGGGAGAACGATGCCGGCATCATTGCCGCCGAGTTCCAAGGTCAGCCGCTTCAGCGTCTCGACGGCGGAGGCCATGATCTTCTTGCCGGTCTCGGTCGAGCCGGTGAAGGTCATCTTGGCGACGCCGGGATGGGCCGAGAGTGCTGCACCGATGCTGTTGGCGCCGGTGACGACGTTGACGACACCGGCCGGAAGCACGGTGTTCATCACTTCGACGAGACGAATGGTCGACAGCGGCGTCAGCGGCGATGGTTTGATGACGACGGTGTTGCCGGCGCGGATCGCCGGAATGATATGCCAGCAGGCAATCATGACAGGCCAGTTCCAGGGGGTGATCGAGCCGACCACGCCAACCGGCTTGCGGTGCAGCTCCACCCTGCCCTCATTGTCGTCCTGGAGGATTTCGACCGGCAGGCTAAGCTCCGCCGTGTAGCGCGTCCATGCAAGTGCGGCGCCGATCTCAAAGCGCGAACCGAGACCGTTCATCGGCTTGCCCTGTTCGAGCGTCAGGAGCGTTGCGAGGTCTTCGCTATAGGCGGCGATCGCTTCCGCAACGTCCCGGCAGGCCTGCGCCCGCTCTTCGTCCGACCTCATGCTCCAATCGCCGAATGCCGATGCCGCGGCATCGACGGCGCGGTCGAGATCGGCCGGTGCCGCCATCGGCATGCGGCCGACAACGGCTCCGGTCGATGGATTGCAGATATCCTGATAGGTGGCCGCTGCGATTTTTTCACCGCCGATGAGCAGCGTGTAATCCATAATGATGCTCCTCCCTGGAATGATCCCTGGGACCAAACCAACTTTCTGGGAGGATCATGCGCCAAGCGGTTTCATCCGTCTTGGGCTGGGGCGCGCGCCGAATTGGAGAAAAACGCGAAAACTGCGCGATTGTCCGATGTGCTTCGCTTTAGGCTTTTTGTTTGAGCATGTCTTTGCCCCGAAACCGGAAGCCACTTTCGGGAGACATGCTCAGTCGCCGGATTTCAAGACGTCGGTCGGTGCACAGTCGAACAATTCGCGGAAGCTGCGGTTGAAATAGGAAATGTCGTTGAAGCCCGAGGAATAGGCGACTTCGGCAATCGTTTTGCCGCCCCTGACATCCTTGATCTGCTCGATCTTTTCACGCGCATAGCGCAGCCGCTTGTCACGGATGACGGTGGTGCAGGTGATGCCCACACCCTGGAAATCCTGCTGCAAGGTGCGGATCGACACGCCGATACGGGTTGCCAGCCATTTGGCCGAAAGATTGCTGTCGGTCAGATGGCGGTCGATCAGGATATCGACCATCTGCAGGCGTCTTGCCGCGCTGTCATGCAGAGATTGCAGGTTGGGCAGCGTCGGGGATTCCGAGACGAAAGCCTGGCGCGTCGCATCGAACATCAGCGCACGGAGATTGGCCGAACTCGCATCGGATTCCGGCGTCGACAGGATCTTGGCGATCAGTGCGCGCAGCATGATCGCCATCGGATCGAAGCCTTCGAGCTTGCGGGCGATATCGAACTTGCTGCGCTGTTCCGAATACATGATCTGGCGCGGCAAATGCATCGACAGGTGATTGGAAAAATGACCGCCAAAATGGAATGTGGTCGGCTTGGTCGAATCCACCAATATGCAGTCGCCGACATCCAGCATGGTCTGCTGGCCGAGATGATCGACGCCACAAAAGCCCTGAAGCTGGACGATGAGGAAGAGATGTTCGGCGGTGTCGCGTCTTATATCGTCCCAATTGCGGTGCACGAGGTCGAGATCATTGGAAACATGGGCGAACTGCATGCCGCAGACGTCGATGCCACGTGCCGCGCCGCGGACCGGCCTGCCACGTTCCGTGAGCCGCGGGTTGAAGCGACCGCAGATCGCGTGCAGATCATCCGACCATTGCTCGTAGGAGACCGGCAGCCATTGTTGCGGGACGAGATTGGCGCTGCTGAGTAGTTCCACCGCTGCCTCCCAACAGTCAGGTTGAATATGCCTGGTTCATACCAGCGATACGCTAGTTAACATATGAAGCATCTCTTTTTTGGCTGCGAGAGTCAATCGGGCCGGCTCCGCGCATGCTGGAGAGGGCCATTTCCAGGTCCAGATGAACTTCGATTCACCACCGAGCTCACGGGGATGACTCCGTGTTTTTGACGGCCTACATCGAGAAACTCGCGCAATTTCCGTCTCCCGCATCACAATCCGCTCACATCATCGTGAAGTCCCGTGTCCGCAAAGTCATTTGTGCGGGCCAGCCATGCCCGCTAACCGTAATAGTTAACATGTTTACTTGTTTGGCCCGTGTCCTTCGACTTAAAGGAAATTCCCGTGCTGGCTCAGATAGTTCTGTCTACGCTCATCGGCCCCATGGTGCTGGGCGGGCTGGCCTATTTCGTCGGAACCTTCCGCGCCGGGGCTGAAACCGGCCTGTTGGCCGCATGCCTGTTGCTGGCGGTCGTCATCGCCTACCTGACATTGGAAGGCTGGCCCGGTTGGCCGCCGGTGTCCTCCAAGCAGAAGCTGCCTTTCATCCTCGCCGCGGGTGCGATCGTATTCGGATTTTGGCCAATCGCGCTTCGGAAGTTGGGAACAAAGGGCATCATGGTGGTGTTTGCCGMGCTCTTGATTGTGCCGCTGTTGTTGATCGGTACGCATATCGTAGCGCGGAAACCAGTGGAGTTCTCGATTGCCGCCGCCGCTCTGGCCGTTACCCTGATTTCAACCATGCTGACGCGCGATCATGCCGCCCTTCCGCGGCCGATACAGGTCGCGCAGATCGCTGCCGGCACATCGGCACTCGTCGGATTGGCGCTTGTCGCAGCCTTTGGAGCCTTCGTTGGAATGGCACAGGTCAACGGCGCCGCAGCGGCGGTGCTCGGAAGCACTGTGCTTCTCGCCATAGGCGCGAGCCTGTTTCCACGTAAATCCGGAGAAGCGCTTCCGCCAGGCGTTTTCTTCACGGTGAACTGGCTCTTCGCGACTTTTGCCGGATTTACGGCGCTCTACACACCGCACGCATCCGGCATCGCCATTTTGCTTTCGTCGCTTTGCCTGGCCATTCCGCCGCTGCTTCGTCTTTCTCGCCTCAAGGTGTTTCTCAGACCGGGTATCGCTTCGCATCTGGTCGCATCCATCGCCGTTGGAATTCCGGCGCTCGCAGCTGTCGCCTGGGCGGCAACCGCCTTCATCGTTCAACAAAACGCTCAATAACGGAGGAGAGCTATGAATAAAGTCCTATTTACCGCGGCAGTCTTGTCGCTGCTGTCGTCGGCCGCATTCGCCGCCGATAAATATGAGATCGACCCACAGCACGCCTGGATCGGTTTCAAGGTGAACCATGCCGGCTGGTCCAATGCCCATGGGCTTTTCCAGAAAGTCTCTGGCGAAATCGAATTCGACAAGACCGACGTGACCAAATCGTCGATGTCGCTCGACATCGACGCTACGTCGATTGCCACCAATTTCGCTCAGCGCGACTCCGACCTGAAGAGCCCCGATTTCCTCAACGTCGACGAATTTCCGACGATCACCTTCAAAAGCACCTCGGTCGAAAAGACTGGCGAGCGGAGCGGCAAGGTCACGGGAGACCTGACATTGGCGGGGATAACGAAGCCTGTGGCACTTGATGTCACCTGGAATGCGGAAGCGCCGCTGCCCTGGGACAAGAACACGATCAAGACCGGCTTCTCGGCCGTCGGCTCGTTCAATGCGGTCGATCTTTTCGGGTTGAAGAAACTCGCTGACTATGGTCTTGGACCGGACATCAAGCTCGATATCGACGTTGAAGCCATCAAGAAGTGAGGCATCTCTTCCGTTGTCCGCAATGACAGCGAACCGCATGCAGCGGTCAAACCTTCGACTGCTGCATGCACTTGCTCTGAACCTTTAGGTTCCCGCGACAACGCGGACGCCAGAACCGGCGTCCGCGTTTTGTCATTCCTGCGGATTATTCCTTGGTGTCGCCCTCGAAATCCAGGACGCCGCCGAGCGGGACATATTTCTGGCCGTCGAACTGGTAGAGCTGAAGCGCCTCTATCGGGTAGATGTCGGAGCCTTCCTTCGTCGTCATCGCAATACCGTCGAGCAGCAGAGGGTTCTTCCAGCCATCCATGTTGTGGACGACCTTCATCAACTCCTCGCGGGTCGGCTGCTTGAGCTTCTCAAGCGACTGGATGAGGGCGTCGCCGATGGCATAACCGGTCTGGCCGATCGTGTTGGCGAAAACGAAGTTCACCTTGGCCGCCTTGATTGCCTCGAGATAACGGTCGACACCTTGGTCGCCGGATTTCTGATCGCTGATGATGGGCTTGAGGAAGCCGGATGTGATGATGTCCTTGGCATTGTCGAGGCCGACGGACTGGAGGACCGGATAGGCCGACGACAGGTTAGTGACCAGGGTCAAGGGCTTCCAGCCGCTTTCGGCTTGAAACCGGATGGCCTCACCGCCCTGGCGAGGTGCCGCGATGATGACCAGGGTGTCAGCGCCCGACGCCTTCAGGGTATTGAGTTGAGTCTCGACCGTGGGGTCCTGGGACGTCACTGGCTGGCGTTCGATCACCTTGATGGTGGAGCCGTCGATCGCGCGGTCGAAGGCCTTCATGAAGGTCTCGCCCGTCTCGGTGTTCAGGTAAAGGAAGGCGACCTTCGCGTCAGGCTTGTGCGTCTTGAGGTATTCGGCGAACGAGTCAGCCTCGGTCGAGAAGGACGGCACGAAGCCGACCTCCCACTTTGGGGCGTTCAAGGAGATCACACCGGAATACATGAAGAGGTTCGGAACTTTCTTCTGGGTGATGTAGCGTCCGATCGCGAGATTGTTCGGGGTAGCGGCAGTGCCGACGAGAGCGAACACCTTGTCCTTCTCGACCATCTTGCGGACATTCGCCAGCGTGCGCTGCGGATCGAGGCTGTCGTCCTCGATGACGAGTTCGATCTTGCGGGTCTTGCCGTCGCCCATCTTGACGCCGCCCTCGGCATTCGCCTGCTCGATGCGGGCGCGGATGCCTTCCGCAACGCCGCCGACGATGGCGACGGGACCCGTCAGCGGACCGGTAACACCGATCTTGACCGTGTCGTCGGTGATACCTGGCGATTTTTCCGCGGCGCCGGCTTGGGAGGCGGCGAGCAGCGCGGCCATAGCCAACTGCATCGTGCATCCCTTCAGCATGGAGATCAGTCTCATTTCAATTCCTCCCATTTCGACGGCAGGCATCTCAGCCGGCCGTCCTCCGAAAAATCACCGAAAGCCATTTTTCGATGAAACCAGTGACCCCGTTGCGCGCGACCATCATGACGAGGATCAGCGCCAGGCCGTAAATCAGGTTACCGAGACTGAGGTTGATGTCAGATGCCCAGCTCGGAACGAAGACCATGAACAGTCCGCCGACAAACGCCCCGACGACGCTGGTGACACCGCCGACAATGCTGCCGATCACGATGTTGATGGACAGGATCGCCAGGAAGGATTCCGGGCTGACGAAGCCGCTGATAATGGCGAACACGCCGCCGCCCAATCCTGCCAGCGCCGAGCTTGCGGCAAACGCCCATAGCCGCGTCCGCGTCAGGTTCACGCCGAGCGCCTGGGCGATCTGCGGATTGTCGCGCTGTGCCCTGAGCGCGCGGCCGACGTCACCGAACAGCATCAGCGACACGAGAAGGGCGCCGATACCCGCGCAGGCCAGAGCTATGAGGTAGAGCCAAAGTTCCGGAGTGTCCGTCATGATATCGGGCGTTTCGGGAGCGTCGATCGGAAGCCCCGAGACGCCGCCGGTCAGGCTGCCCATCTTGAGCAGCAATTGCGGGAACGCGGCCGCGATGCCGAAGGTGACGATGGCGAGTTGCAGCCCTTGCAGCCTGAGCGCCGGAAGCCCAATGACCAGGCCGATGACGGCCGCCACCGCAGCCGAGACGGGCAGCGTCGCGAGCGGCGGGATGCCATAGGTGGCGTTGAGGATCGCCGTGACATAGGCGCCGATGCCGAACAGCGTGCCCTGCGCCAGGCAAATCTGCCCAGCAAAACCCATGAGCAGATTCAAGCCCAGGATGGCGATGGCATAGGCGATTGCGACCGCCACCTGTTGGAGCGCGTAACCCGGGGCGAAGACCGGGATCAGGATCGCCACGATCGCGAAGAAGCCGAACTTTGCCGCAACGGCACGGAATCCGTCATTCATAGTTTCGTCACCTTGTAGGAACCGAACAGGCCGACGGGCTTCACCAGCAGGATGAGCAGCGTCAGCGCGATGGGAACCGCGATGCGCATGTCGGCGCCGATGAATGTGAGGTAGCTTGCGCCCAGGCTTTCGGCGACACCGACGGCGAGGCCGCCGACGATCGCGCCGAGCGGGCTGTCCCAGCCTCCGAGCGTGGCGGCGGCAAGGCCATAGAACAGGATCGGCGTCATCATCGTCGGGCTGAGGAATAGGCGCGGCGCGATCAGGATCGCGGCCAAGGCCCCGATCACGGCGGCAAAGCCCCAGCCCAGCATCAGCATGCGTTCGACGTCGACACCGACAAGGACGCTGCGGGCATGGTCGAAGGCGGCCGCGCGCATCGACAAGCCGAGCCTGGTGAAGCGGAAGACGAAACCCATCGCCAAAGCGATGACCAGCAGGATGGCGAGCGTCCCGACCGAGGAGGCGAGAACGCGGACGTCACCGACATTGAAGCCGCCATCGGGAAAGAGGCTCGGAAATGACAGCTGTTCCGCCCCCCAGATCCACATGCAAGCGGCCTGGAACAGAACAAGGATGCCGAGCGTGATGACGACGACCGCTTCCACGGGAGCATTCATCATCGGCCGGATAACGATGCGGAAAGTCGCGACGCCGATGATGAACGCCATTGCGAGGCTTGCGAGGATGGCGAGCCAGAGCGGCACGCCCCAATGCATCAACTGCCAGGCGGTATAGGCCGAAAACGTGGCCATCTCGCCCTGGCCGAAGTTCACGACATTCGTCGCCCTGAAGATCAGGACCAGCGCCAACGCCAGCGCGGCGTAGATTGCACCCGTCGTCAATCCGCTGACGACGAGCTGGAAGAAGAGGCTCATCCGGCAACTCCCAGATAGGATTTCTTGATGTCTTCGTTATCGAGCAGTTCGCTCGCAGCCCCACTCGCGACGATCTGGCCCGCCTCGATGACGAAGGCCCGGTCGGCATATTGAAGGGTGATGTCGACATTCTGTTCGACCACCAGCAGCGTCATGCCGTGGTCTTTGTTCAGCGCCTTGAAGATCGCCAGGATTTCCTGGGTGATCGCGGGCGCCAGTCCAAGCGACGGCTCGTCGCACATCAAAAGCTTGGGCCTGGACATCAGCGCACGCGCCACCGCGAGCATTTGCTGTTCACCGCCGCTCAGGTTTCCCGCCAGCTGGTCGCGCCGTTCGCGCAAGCGGGGAAAGGTCGCGTACCAGCGCTCCTTGTCTTCCCTCACCTGCGCGCGGCTGGACACGATCGTCGCACCGAGCGACAGATTTTCGTCCACCGTGAACTCGGTGAAAGTGCCGCGGCCCTGCGGTATATGCGCAATACCCATAGCGAGACGTTTTTGCGCGGCGATCCTATCAAGCGCTTTTCCGGCGTAGGAAACCGAGCCTTTGAAGGGAAGCAGACCGGAAACGGCGCGCAGCAGCGTCGTCTTTCCCGAGCCATTGGAGCCGAGCAGGCCCACGAACTCGCCATCGCCCACTGAGAACGAGCAGTCGAACAGCGCCTGCGTCTTGCCGTAGAATACAGACAGGTTCTTGATGTCCAGAACTGTCATGCCGCCCTCCCGAGATAGGCGGAGATCACCGCGTCGTTCGATTTGATTTCGGACGGGGTGCCCTCGGCCAGGTTGCGGCCCAGGTGGAAGACCACGATCCGGTCGCAAAGGCTCATCACCAGACCCATGTGATGCTCGATGAGAAGAATGGAGAGGTTGCGGCTGCGCCTGATCCTGTCGACCAGCGCCCCGAATTCGTGGACCTCGCCATGCGTCAGCCCGCCGGCTGGCTCGTCGAGCAGAAGTATTTTCGGCTCGGCCGCGAGCGCCCGGGCGATTTCCATCCGCTTCTGCAAGGGATAGGGAAGCGATCCCGCCGCGCGAGACGCGAGGTTCGCCATGCCGACCTCTTCCAGGACGGCAAGCGCCTTTTCGCGCGCGGAGCATTCACTCGCCCTTGCGCGCAGCGGCGCGAAGATCGCCTGCGCAAACTTGCCGCCCAGGCGATGGTGCGCGCCGAGCATGACGTTGTCGAGGACCGTCATCGAAGCGTAGATGCCGAGGTTCTGGAATGTCCGGGCGACGCCCATGCCGATCATGTCGCGCGGTCTCGCACCCTCGATCGGCCTGCCGTCGAGCCTGATATTGCCGGTGCCGTAGCTCACGAGCCTGGTCACCGCATTGAGAAAGGTGGATTTGCCCGCGCCGTTCGGGCCGATCAGCCCGCAGATCTCAGCCGACCCCACGCAAACCGACACGTCCGTCAGGGCCTTGATGCCGCCGAACTGCACAGAGACGTCCCGCGCGTCCAGCACGGGGCGCGTCTCGGCGATGCTGCTTTCGTTCACTGATTTCCTCCCTCCCGGAGCGGCTCATCCGACAGGCCATCGATTTCTCTTATTGACAGCCGATCCCGCTTTGGATACCTTTCAGTATCTGAAGACGTTATGGTATGTCAAGTGTCAATCGTATCCGGATTGCCTTGCCGGAACGCCCGGAAGATGCCCACCGTCGGGTTGGAGACGATGGCGGAGAATTTAGCGACGGCCCCCGAATCGGGGCGATGGGAGGAAATCGATGGCGGACATCAACACCGAACTGACGGGCGAGAACCTCTACAGGGACCCCTACCCGGTCTATGCGCGGCTGCGCGCCGAAGAGCCCGTGGCCTTCTTCGAAGGAACGAAGGAATATTTCATCACCCGGTTCGACGACTGCCGCACGATCGGCGGCAACGACAAGATATTCGGGCCGTCCGGATCGGCCGACCGGCCCGAAGCCCGGGTCATGGGCATGCCGAACGTGCTGACCATGTCTGGCGAGGACCATCAATGCCTTCGCCAAGGTATCGACGAGAACCTCACGCAGGAACGCGTGCGCTCGTTCGTCGAGGGTCTGACGCGGCCGGTCGTGCAGCGTTACATCGACTCGATCAGGAAGAACGGAGCGGCCAACCTCACCGCCGAGCTTTTCGAGCCGATCTCGGTGCGCTGCATCGGCGATGTCATCGGCCTGACCGAGACCCCCAACGAGACGCTCGTCGAATGGTTCCACGCGATGGCGCTCGGCCTGCAAAATGTCGGCAACGATCCGGCCGTGTGGAAGCGCCTGGACGATGCGCTTGCCGATATCGACAGGCAGATGGGCGACCTCTACCAGGCCTGCCTCACCAGGCCCAATAATTCCCTTCTCAGCCATGTCATGTATGGCGGCATGCCGAAGGGCGAGGTTCGCAGCTGGGAGGAAATCTCGCCGACCATGCGTGTCATCATCCTCGGCGGCCTGCAGGAGCCGGGCCATGCGGCGGCGAATGCCTGCGCCGGTCTTCTTTCCAGTCAAGACCAAGCCAGGGCGATGGCGGAGCAGCCTCAGGAAAACGCCATGCGCGCCTTCGACGAAGGCCTGCGTTGGATTGCACCGATTGGCGTGACGCCGCGGATCGCCATGCAGGACTTCGAGATCGCCGGCACCGTGATCCCGCGGGGATCGTCGGTCGCGATCGTCATGGGTTCGGCCAATCGCGACGAAACGCGGTTCGAGGACGCCGACCGCTTCGACATGTTCCGGAAGAAGAAGCAGCACCTTTCGTTCGGCTTCCGTCCGCATTTCTGTTCGGGCCACTTCCTGTCCAGGGCCATGGGCGAGATCGCGCTCGCGGAAGTCTTCCGGCAGCTCCCCGAACTCCGGCTCGATACGTCGCGGGAGATGACGGGCAAAGGCTGGCGGTTCCGCGGCATTTCCGACCTCCCGGCAAAGTGGAACGCCTGATGTCGCTGATCATCGACTGCCACGGCCATTTCACCACCGAACCGCCGGAGCACCACGCCTTCCGGACTGCCCAGGTCGCTTACGCGGAGGGCAAGTCCTCCGCGCGGCCGGTCTATGCGGGCATTCCAGACAAGCAGCTTCATGACATCATCGAAGCGAACCAGATCAGGATTCAGCGCGAGCGCGGCTCACACGTCACGCTTTTGAGCCCGCGCGCATCCGGCATGGGACACCACGTGCCGGGACTGTCGGTGGCCAAGGAGTGGTCGCGCCTGTCGAACGACAATGTCGGCCGGATCGTCGACATGTTCCCCGACAACTTTGCCGCCGTCTGCCAGCTTCCGCAGACGGTCGACGGTGATCTGTATGATGTCATCAAGGAACTCGAGCGCTGCGTCGAAAACGGCTTCGTCGGATGCAATCTCAATCCCGATCCGTCAGGCGGACGCTGGAGCGCTCCGCCGATCTACGATCCCTGGTGGGACCCGCTTTGGAAGGCGATGGTCGCGCTGCAGGTCCCCGCGATGATCCACGTGTCCAGCTCTTGCGAGCGTTGCCTGCACATGACGGGTGCGCATTACATCAATGCCGACACCGCCGTGTTCATGCAGCTTATCCAGGGGGACCTGTTCCAGCGCCATCCGGACCTCAAGCTGATCATACCGCATGGCGGCGGGGCCGCGCCCTATCATTGGGGCCGTTACCGCGGCCTGTCGATCATGCTCGAAAAGCCTGATCTCGGCACGCATCTCATGAACAATGTCTTCTTCGACACCTGCGTCTACCACCAGGCTGGCATCGACACGCTCTTCCGCGTCGTCGACGTCAAGAACATCCTGTTCGGTTCCGAACTGCTGGGCGCGGTCAAGGCGACCGATCCCGAGACCGGACATCCGTTCGACGACACCAAAAGATATATCGACGGGCTCACCCTCGACGACGAACAGAGACACGCAGTCTTCGAAGGAAATGTGCGGCGGGTCTATCCCCTCCTGGACAAGAGACTGCGCCAGCGCGGCCTTTGAAGCCCGCAATCATCACGGAGAAATCACATGGCTTTCAGCCAACATCTCAGCCTCGCCGGTGGGGCACAAGGGTTCAACTGGCTTCCGGTCTTCGTGGCCGAAGAGCACGGTATTTTTACCAGGCACGGACTGACCATCGAATACAAGAAGATGGGCACTGTCGACAAGGCGACCAGCGCCGTCGTCGACGGCGAAGCCGACCTGGCGATCACACCACCGGAAGGCGCGGTCTCGAACTTCGTCAACGGCGGCGCGCTGAGGGTCATCGCATCGAACGCCAACCGGCTGCCGATGTCATTGGTCGCTCGGCCTTCGATCAGGTCAATCAGGGAGCTCAAAGGCAAGAAGATCGGGACGTCGTCTCTCACCGAGGGGACAGCGATCTACACCCAGATGCTGCTGTCCAAAGAAGGCTTGCAGTATCCGGGAGACTACGAATTCGAGCTTGCGGGCATCCATACCAAGCGCTGGGAAGCCCTGCAGGCTGGAGAGATCGACTGTGCACCGCAGCCCGCACCGTGGAATTTTCTGGCTGAGCGGCAGGGCTTCAATCTGATTGGCGAGATCAATGACATCATTCCCGAGATCGTTTTCGCCGCTGTCATCGGCCGCAAGAGCTGGCTGGACGCCCACGGTGACGTGGTTGTTCGTTTCCTCCAGGCGCTTCTCGAAGCCTACGCGATTGCCAACGACGCCGGACGGGAAGACGTGACACTTCCGATCTTCCAGCGGATCACCACGACGGACGACCCGAACCTCGCTTCCCAAGGCCTTCGCTACATGCGGGACATGGGCATGTGGCCGGGCAACCTGTCGATCCCCCGCAAGGCCATGGACACGACAGTGGATCTGATGATCCGCGCCAACCTGCTCGGCGAGGCCAATCGGTCCAAGGCCGGGGACGTGTTCGACAGCAGCTTCCTCGAAGCTGCGGCCGCCTGACAATACGTTGAGGCATCTCGAGGACATGCTAGGAGATCTCACATGAAGGTAATGACGAGAACACCGCGAGCGGACCGCGAGACCTGCGAGGCCCTCGGCAGGCTGGGCGTCGCAACTGTCCACGAGGCCCAGGGCCGCAAGGGTTTGCTGGCCCCGTATCTGCGTCCCGTGATCGAAGGTGCGCGCATCGGAGGCACGGCACTCACCTGCGAGGTTCCTCCCGGCGACAACTGGATGATCCACGTCGCCCTCGAAGTCGCGCAGCCCGGCGACATCCTGGTTGTCGCGCCGACTTCGCCATGCACGGACGGATATTTCGGCGACCTGCTTGCGACCTCATGCAAGGCGCGGGGAATTCTCGGTCTCGTGATCGACGCCGGTGTCCGCGACGTCGCCGACCTGCGCGCGATGAAGTTTCCGGTTTGGGCCAAAGCGATATCGGCACAGGGGACGGTCAAGGAGACGCTGGCCAACGTACAGGTCCCCATGGTCTGCGCCGGAGCGTACATCGAGCCGGGCGACGTCATCGTCGCAGACGATGATGGTGTCTGCGTCGTCAAATGCGATGAGGCCGCCGCGGTGCTGGAAAAGGCCCGAAAGCGCCAGCGGATGGAAGATGAGAAACGCTCGCTCTACGAGTCGGGCAAGCTCAGCCTCGACATCAACAACATGCGTCCGCAGCTCAAAGCGAAAGGCCTGATCTATGAATGAGGCGACAGAAATTCGCATTCCCCGGCGCGTGGTCACGGGTATCAGGGACGGCAGGTCGATCTTCGTCAGCGACGGCCCGACACCGAACGCCCATGCCTACGACGCGGTGCCGGGTCATCTGACCTCGGTTCTCTACGCCACCGCGGCGAAACCCGTCCTTCCTCAGCAGCATGCGGAACAGGCCCCGCCACAGATCTTGATCACGCCCCAGCCTGGCGAGACGAGACTGATGATCGTGGTCTTCCCACCGGATTCGGTGTTCGCCACAGTCGACCCCGCCGCCGCGTTCGAGGAGCAGGCGATCCACATCCCCGGCCTGATCCAGGCCTTCGAGCCTGATGCGCCCGGCATGCACACGACCAACACTATCGACTACGACATCGTGCTCGACGGCGAGATCTGGCTCGAGCTCGACGACGGCGCCGAGACCTTGCTCAAGCGGGGCGACGTGGTTGTCCAGTGCGGCACCCGCCACGCCTGGCGCAACAAGAGCGGCAGGTCCGCGACGATGTGCTTCGTCCTGATCGGCGCCGAAAGAAGGCACTGAGATGAAGCTGGACACCCTCAACCGCTCTTTCGATTGCGTCATTGTCGGCGGCGGGCACGGCGGCGCACAGGCCGCGGCCGCGCTCAGACAGTCCGGTTTCGCTGGAAGCATCGCGCTCATCGGCGCTGAACCGGACGTGCCCTACGACCGTCCGTCGCTGTCGAAGGAATATCTCGCGGGTAAGAAGACATTCGACAGGATGCATCTGCGCCCCGAGGATTTCTGGACGGCGCGTCAGGTGGAACTGGTCCTCGGCAGCCGCGTGACCTCCGTCGATCCCACCGCCCATGCCGTCCTGACCGACCGCGGCGAACGGTTTTCCTACGCCAAGCTGATCTGGGCCGCAGGCGGCGATCCGAGGAAGCTTTCCTGCCCCGGCAGCGATCTCGCGGGCATTTTCTCCATCCGCAGCAAGGCGGACTGCGATGCTCTCGTCGAAGTCCTTCCGAAGGCTGAGAAGATCGTCATTATCGGCGGCGGCTATGTCGGCCTCGAGGCGGCCGCGGTGTTCCGTGAGCAAGGCAAACAGGTGACGCTGGTCGAAGCACTCGACCGTGTGCTGGCCCGTGTGGCCGGCGAACCCGTGTCGCGGTTTTACGAAGGCGAGCATCGCTCGCACGGAGTCGACATCCGCCTCAACAGCGGAGTCGCTTCCCTTGACGGAGCGGACGGACGCGTGACGGGCGTCGTTCTTTCCTCCGGCGAAAAGATCGCAGCCGACCTGGTCGTGGTCGGAATCGGCATCGTTCCATCGGCCGCGCCGCTGATAGCTGCGGGAGCGGAGGGTGGAAACGGAGTGGACGTGGATCAATATTGCCGCACGTCGCTCGACGACATCTATTGCGTCGGCGATTGCGCCCGGCTGTGCAACGGCCGCGGCATCCGGATAGAATCGGTGCAGAACGCGACGGACCAGGCGACGACCGCGGCGAAAGCGATCTGCGGTGAAGCCAGGCCTTACGAAGCGACGCCCTGGTTCTGGTCCAATCAATACGACCTGAAAATGCAGACCGTCGGTCTCAATCATGGCTTCGACACTATCGTCACGAGAGGCGATCCCGCGACCAGAAGCTTCAGCGTCATCTACCTCAGGAACGGAGCGGTTCTCGCGCTGGACTGCGTCAACGCGCCACGTGACTACGTGCAAGGCCGGAAACTGGTGGAAAGCGCGGTGAGGATCGATCGCGACATTCTTGCCGACACATCGAAACAACTCAAGGAAATCGCCCTCGAAACGCAGTGAGCGTCGAGGCAGGAATGAAGGCGGAGAAAACATGGCTACGATATCGGTGCGCACCAGGGACGGCGAACTCCACAGTTTTGGCGGACGCGTGGGAATGTCGCTGATGGAGAATATCAGGAATGCGGGGCTCGACGAGTTGCTCGCGATGTGCGGCGGGTGTCTGTCCTGCGCCACCTGTCACGTCTATGTCGAGCGGTTTTCGCAAAGCGCCAGCCTCGCCTCACCGTCGGTGGATGAAAGCGAATTGCTGGAAGGCTCGGATTATCGGCAGGACAACTCCCGGCTCTCCTGTCAGATACAATTCAGCGAGGCCCTCGACGGCATCGTCGTCGCCATCGCTCCCGAAGAGTAAGCCGGGGATACCATTCCAGGCCGGGTCGCGAACGCAGTCGCGGCCCGGTATTTCTGTGTTGCAAGCGGCTCGCTATTTCGAAGTAAAATGTCTGTCGCCGGTGCAGATCTCAGATGCTTGGTCATGGTCGCACAGACAGCCGTTGCCGGAGCCACGCAGCGCCGTAGCGATCAACCCGGCCCATATCTATGAAGATGACGTTGTAGATGATGGCGTGCTGAAAACGCATTGTCGTGCGTTAAGACAGGCTTGGCCCGGACGGTCCTCCGTTCGAACGAGTTCAGGAAAGCCCGAAGCCGATACAAAGGAACGCGTGGCTGACAATCTCCGGAGAATGCTTCGGCTGGCGGGACATTCCCGCCAGCCAAACTATGATCGAAACACTCAATGCGCCATCGCCTTGACGATTTCCTCGGTGACCTTCTTGGCGTCGCCGAGCAGCATCATGGTGCCGTCCTTGTAGAACAGCGTGTTGTCGATGCCGGCATAGCCCGAACCGAGCGAGCGCTTGACGAACAGGCAGGTCTTGGCCTTGTCGACGTCGAGGATCGGCATGCCRTAGATCGGCGARGWCTTGTCGTCGCGCGCCGCCGGATTGGTGACGTCGTTGGCRCCGATGACATAGGCGACATCGGCCTGGGCGAATTCCGAATTGATGTCTTCGAGTTCGAACACATCGTCATAGGGCACRTTGGCTTCGGCRAGCAGCACGTTCATATGGCCCGGCATGCGGCCGGCCACCGGATGGATGGCATATTTGACCTCGACSCCSGCCTTCTTSAGCGTGTCGGCCATTTCCCTGAGCGCATGCTGCGCCTGCGCCACCGCCATGCCATAGCCCGGCACGATGATCACCTTGGATGCATTGGCCATCAGATAGCCGGCATCCTCGGCCGAACCGAGCTTGACCGTCTTGTCGGAATTATCCTGCGCCGGCCCACCCGTCTCGCCGCCGAAGCCGCCAAGGATGACCGAGATGAACGAGCGGTTCATGCCCTTGCACATGATGTAGCTGAGGATCGCGCCCGACGAACCAACCAGCGCGCCGGTGATGATCAGCGCCAGATTGCCGAGCGTAAACCCGATGCCGGCGGCGGCCCAGCCGGAATAGGAGTTGAGCATGGAGACGACGACCGGCATGTCGGCGCCGCCGATCGGGATGATCAAGAGCACGCCGAAGGCAAGCGCCAGAAGCACGATCAACCAGAACACCACATGGCTTTCGGTGACGACCAGCACGCCGACGAGAATGATGATCGCGGCGAAAATCGCAGCATTGATCACATGCCGCATCGGCAGCATGATCGGCTTGCCCGACATGCGGCCATCAAGCTTGAGGAAGGCGATGACCGAACCGGTGAAGGTGATGGCGCCGATGGCGACGCCGATCGACATTTCCACCAGCGCCTGGGCATGAATAGAGCCGACGTCAC
>NZ_JBFUFF010000037.1:0-66967 GCF_056403555.1 Rhizobium sp. P2_G2 | reverse complement strand
GGACCAAGCTTCACAGCAGCAATCCCATCGAACGCCTCAACGGCGAGATCAAGCGCCGCACCGACGTCGTCGGCATCTTCCCCAACGACGATGCCATCGTCAGGCTCGTCGGTGCACTGCTGCTCGAACAGAACGACGAATGGGCTGTTCAGCGATCCCGTTACATGACCCTTGAGACCATCGCACAAATGAGCGATGATCCGTTAATCAGCCTRCCCGCTGCGGCTCGCTGACCCATTCCCGGCTCAGCCGGAAAGCACGGCGATCACMGAGCCGAGCTACACCACTCCCAGAGACGCGATCGTCATAGGCCTCACAGGCGCGGCACAAGCAGGTCCTGCTGAAAACAGGGAACTGGTCATAAAGGCTGTTACCGGTCTTTTCATCGATCATGATCCGGCGGTTGTCGACAAATACTGGAGCCCAAAATATATCCAGCACAACCCCATGTTCCCCAGCGGCAGGGAGGTCATCCAAGGATTTGCGTCTAACCCACCGCCCGGCTTCAAATATGAAATGGGTGCGGTTGCCGCCTATAGCAATATTGTTATGGTGCGCGGCCGATACACAGGTTTTGGGCCCAAACCGATGATCGCGGTCGATATGTTCCGCGTTGAAAAAGGCAAGATCGTCGAGCACTGGGATGTGCTTCAAGAGGAAGTCCCCGCCGCCCAAACGAAAAGCGGCAACCCGATGTTCGTTCCTGGGATGTAAAGTAAGCAAAGGCCAAGCGGAAACCGCCGGCGTAGACGACATCCTGTTATTTGACGGCCGAGACTGAGTGGCATCTCTCCTCAGCCAAGCTCGGCTCAAAAGCCTTCGTGATCGTTGTTGAGCTTGACCTGCCGGAGCGTTGCGGCAAATGGAAAAGGTCCATCGGCGTTTCGGCCACTGGTGCCGTGCCGGAATAAGGGAGCGTGTCTTCGACACACTCTAGGCCGACCGGGAAAGGAAGTACCTATTGATCGACGGGGCCATAGTTCGCATCCACCAACGGGTGGACGTTGGAAAGGAATCCAAGGTTCGGCACCGCGACATCCCAGAGATGGAAGGAAGACCAAAACCCAAATGCTGCCGGTATGTTCGATCGTCCCCAGCGCTCTATCGTGACAACCGGCCAAGTTGGCGATTGCACCCAGGTTCCAGTTCTTCTCACCAGCCAGACAAGCACTACTCTGCAGTAAAGCCTATGACACTCGCAAAGATCGCCAATACGTAGTGGACCAAAGCGGTCATGCCCTTAGGGCCTCAATTCGCTGACAGCGAAGGATTTTGGCGTCAGCGGCACGTCGAGCGGATAGGCTTCCTCCACCACATAGGGGCCGCCGCCGACCGAGTCGCGCGACGACATCAGCACGAAGCGCGAGACCGTGAACGGGCCGGCGGAGAAATCGCCGCGTCCGGAGAGATAGTGCATGACGTCGTCGATGCGCGCATTCTTCAACCGCGCCAGCGTCACATGCGGAGTGAACTTGCGGCTTTCCGCCGGCAGGCCGATGCGCTGGCAGATGCGTTCGAGATCGGACTGCAGTGCCATCAAAGGGGCGGTGGGCTGCACGCCGGCCCAGATGCTGTGCGGTTTCTTGCTGCCAAAGACGCCAGTGGAGGAGAGTTTTATGTCGAATTGCTGCCGGCGGACCCTGTCGAACCCAGCTATGACCTCATCGGCCGTGCGGTGATCGATGTCGCCGATGAACCGCAGGGTGATGTGAAAACTCTCCCTGTCGATCCAGCGGGCACCCGGTACGCCGCCCCGCAGGAGTGACAGACTCATCGCTGCACTTTGCGGGATTTCGAGGGCGGTGAACAATCTCGGCATAAACGAGCCTCCTCGAATAAAATCTACTTGACTAACGAATCATCGATTCGCCGATGGCGCAACGACAAAATCGTAATTCTGAAGTAACGCACAAAAAATTCACATTTTGATCATTTTCACGAAAGCTTCGGCGGTCGAAAGGAATTTTGCCGCCATGATTTTCGTTCCCTCGGCGTTTGGATGCATCCCGTCCTTGAGCTGCGAATCAGTCTTCAACACGACACCATCAAGAAAAAACGGATAGAGCGGCAGGTTGTACTTGGCTGCGAGGTCCTTATAAATCGGGTTGAATGCTTTCTCGTAATCCCTGCCCATGTTCGGCGGCGCGAGGATACCGACCAGCAGAACTGGGATTTTTCGCTCCTGCAGGCGCTGAATGGCGGCCTCGAGATTCTTGCGCGTGTCCGCCGGCGAGAGGCCGCGCAGTGCGTCGTTGGCGCCGAGCTCGAGGATCACGCCGTCGGTGCCATCCGGCACAGACCAGTCGATGCGTGCCAGCCCGTCGGCGCTGGTGTCGCCGGAGACGCCGGCATTGGTGATCGCCACGTCGTAACCCTTGTCCTTCATCAGCTTTTCGAGCCGGGCGGGAAAGGCTTCCTCGGGGGCGAGTTCATAGCCTGCCATCAGAGAATCACCGAAGCCGACGAGGGTGAGCGTCCTCGCTTCGGCCGCAGTTGCCATTAAAAACAGCGCGGCCGCCATTATTGCGCCTGCGAGAACTTTAAATGTCATGCGGCCTCTCCTAAGTTCGCTCCGGGGCGTGGCTTGAATTTGAATATAGGAACCGAAGGTGTGGGTGAAACCATAATCGAGCTCAAAAATGCCGACCTCACGCTCGGCGCCGCGGCCAATGCCGTGCATGTCCTGAAGAAACTCAATCTTTCCATCGAAAAAGCGACGTCCAACGGCATTACCGGTCCGTCCGGCTCCGGCAAATCGACGCTGCTGATGGTCCTGGCCGGCCTCGAACGGCTCGACGCCGGCGAGATCGTCATTTCCGGCGAACCGTTGCACAATGCCGACGAGGACACGCTGGCCGCCTTTCGCGGCCGCAATATCGGCATCGTCTTTCAATCGTTTCACCTCATTCCCAACATGACGGCGCTGGAAAATGTTGCCGTGCCGCTGGAACTCGCCGGCGATCGCGATGCCTTCGCCATCGCGCGGCGAGAATTGCAGGCGGTCGGTCTCGGCGAACGGCTTGAGCACTATCCCGGCCAGCTTTCCGGCGGCGAGCAGCAGCGGGTGGCAATCGCGCGGGCGTTGGCGCCCGCGCCAAAACTGCTGATCGCCGACGAGCCCACCGGCAATCTCGACACGGAAACCGGCAAGCAGATTGCGGACCTCTTGTTCTCCGAGCAGGCCGAGCGCGGCATGACACTGCTGCTCGTCACGCATGATGCGACGCTTGCCGCGCGTTGCGACCGTCAAATCCGCATCCGCTCCGGCGAGATCATCGATCCCGGTGCATGATGGTCTCGGCACACACTTTTCTCGCCAGCCTGCCGCTCGCCCTCCGTCTTGCCCTGCGCGAGATGCGCGGCGGCTTGCGCGGTTTCTACATCTTCATGCTCTGCATCTTGCTGGGGACGGCGGCAATTGCCGGGGTGAATTCGGTGGCGCGGTCGATGACCGATGCGATCACCTCGCGCGGCAAGGAAATCCTCGCCGCCGACATCCGATTCGATCTGAAACACCGCGAAGCCAATGCCGACGAACTGGCCTATCTCAAGAGCCTTGGCCAGGTGTCCGTGTCGAGCAATCTCCGCTCCATGGTCCGGCGCGGCGACAAGCAGAACCAGGCACTGGCCGAACTGAAGGCGGTCGACAATGCCTATCCGCTCTTCGGCCGCTTTGCCGCGGATCCCAACAGGTCGCTATCCGACCTGCTCCAACCGCAAAATGGCGTCTATGGCGCGGTGGTCCAGCCGTCGCTGCTGGATCGATTGGGCATCAAGGTCGGCGACACGATCCTTGTTGGTGATTTGACCTTCGCCATTCGCGGCACGGTGGTGAACGAGCCCGATCAACTCTCGGAAGGCTTTCTGTTCGCACCACGGCTGATGATTTCCCGCGAAGCTCTTTTCAAGACCGGTCTTATCCAACCAGGCAGCCTTGTCGAACATGACTACCGCGTCAAGCTCGACGATCCCTCGCGCAAGCTCAAGGCGATCCGCAAGGAAGCCGACGCAAAATTCCCCGAGGCCGGCTGGGCAATCCGCGGCGCCGGCAATGCGGCGCCGGCGCTGTCGGACAATATTCGTCGTTTCTCGGAGTTTCTGACACTGGTGGGGCTGGCGGCGCTGGCCGCCGGCGGGGTCGGCGTCGCCAATGCCGTCAATGCCTTTCTCGACCAGAAGCGGCAGGTGATCGCCACGTTCAAGAGCCTTGGCGCGCCGGGGCACCTGATCGCCACCATCTATATGATCCAGATCATCTCGATCGCCGCAATCGCCATCCTTGCGGGGCTGGTCCTCGGTGCAGTGATCACGCCGGTGGCAGGCTATTTCCTCAAGGATTTCCTTCCCATTCCGTCCGGGTTCCCCTTCTACCCCAAGGCGCTTGCCGTCGCTGCCGCCTTTGGCTTGTTGACGACGATCGCATTTTCCATCCTGCCGCTCGGACGGGCGCGGCTGGTGCGGGCAAGCGAACTCTTCCGTTCGCAGAGCTATGACGGTTGGCGCCGGGTGCCGTGGCGCTACTATGCCGCCGCGGCCATCGTGCTTGCCATGATCGCGGCGCTGGCGATCGTCTCATCCGAGGACAAGTTCATTGCTTCGAGCTTCCTGCTGGCCACGGCCGGGGCCTTCATCGTGCTGCGGTTGGTGGCCTACGGCGTGTCGGCGATTGCGCGGCGGGCTCCGAAAGTCACGTCGCCAGCGCTGAGGCTCGCCATCGGCAATATCCATCGGCCGGGCGCGTTGACGGCGTCGGTCGTGCTGTCGCTTGGGCTTGGGCTGACTCTGCTTGCCGCGCTGGCACTGGTCGAGGGCAATTTGCGCGGCAATCTCGTCGGTGCGATGAGCGAGAAGGCGCCGAACTTCTTTTTCATCGATATCCAGAGCCGTGATGTCGACGGTTTCCGCTCGCTGGTGCAGGCCACCGCGCCGGGCGGCAAGATCGAGGAAGTGCCGATGCTGCGCGGCCGCATTCTCGCCTTCAACAATGTCGATGTGACGAAGAAGACCGTGCCGCAGGAGGCGCGCTGGGTGCTGCAGGGCGACCGCGGCATCACCTATGCCGACGCGGTGCCGGAAAATTCCAAGCTGGCGGAAGGCAAATGGTGGCCGAAGGACTATAGCGGCGAGCCGCTGGTATCCTTCTCCGCCGAGGAAGGCCATCAACTCGGCCTCAAGGTCGGTGACACCGTGACCGTCAACGTGCTCGGCCGCAATATCATCGTCCGGATCGCCAATCTGCGCGAGGTCGAATGGCGATCGATGTCGATCAATTTCGTCATGGTCTTCTCGCCCAACACGTTCCGCGGGGCGCCGCATGCCTGGCTGGCGACGCTCACCGACCCCGGCGCCAGCAATACAGTCGAGCAGGCTGTGATGAAGAAGGTCACCGATGCCTATCCGGCCGTGACCTCGATCCGGGTCAAGGATGCGCTGGACATCGCCGCGGACCTGGTGGCGCAGCTTGCCGTAGCCGTGCGCGCTGCCGCCTCGATCGCGCTTGTGGTTTCCGTTCTCGTGCTTTCAGGCGCGATCGCGGCGGGTAACCGTGCCCGCATCCACGATGCCGTCGTGCTCAAAACGCTGGGCGCCCGGCGCACGATGCTGATGCGCGCCTATCTTTACGAATATTTCCTGCTGGCGCTCTCCGCTTCGGTCTTCGCGTTGATCGCTGCCACYGCCGCATCCTGGTATGTGGTCACCGAGATCATGGAGTTCCCCTTCACCTTCCTGCCGGGCACGGCGCTGTCGACGCTCGTCATCGCGCTTTTGGTGACGGCCGGCACGGGCCTGATCGGAACATGGTCGGTGCTGGGGCAGAAAGCGGCGCCGATCCTGCGCGAGCTTTGAATTTGGTAGTGTCGACTAGGATTTCAATCATGGGGGGCAAAACATGACCGTTTTGTCATCGTAACCCCCTTGCTTCGAATTGAAAGCCGTCCCATATTCTCTATATGCTTGCTGGAGCTCCGCAGCGGCACACGGGCGATGACCGCCATGGGTGGCCTATGGTCCGGTACCGTGACATTCTCTTGAAACCGGAGCTTTGTTAGAGGGACTTATGTCTGACATCAGAGACTTCCAAGCTCGATCGAGCAATCCGGCCGTCGGTCGCACCGATGCCGGCATTGACCAGGGCCTTCGCTCCTACATGCTCAAGGTTTACAACCTGATGGCGCTCGGCGTGGCGCTGACGGGTCTCGTTGCCTTTGCCTTCGCGGGAGCTGCGGTTGCACCCGACGCCCAATCCGCCGTCGCCGCTTATGGCCATGTGAATCTAACCTCCTTTGGTTACGCCATCTATGCAAGCCCCTTGAAATGGGTGATCTTGTTCGCCCCGGTGGCGTTGGTATTTCTGCTCTCCTTCGCGATTGAGCGTATGAGTGTCTTTACGGCTCAACTCACCTTCTGGGCCTATGCGGGACTGGTCGGTGCTTCGCTGTCGAGCATCTTCCTCGTTTATACCGATGCCTCGATCGTCAAGACCTTTGCGGTGACCGCTGCCTCCTTCGGCGCACTATCGCTCTACGGCTACACGACCAAGCGTGACCTGTCGCCGATCGGTTCGTTCTTGATCATGGGGCTGTTCGGCCTGATCATTGCCCAGTTGGTCAACTTCTTCCTGAAGTCGCCGGCCATCGACTTCGCCGTCTCGTCGATCGGCGTTCTGGTCTTCGCCGGCCTGACCGCTTGGGACACACAGCGGATCAAGGAAATGTATTTCGAATCCGACGGTTTCGAAGTCATGCAGAAGAAGGCCATCATGGGTGCGCTGAACCTTTACATGGACTTCATCAACCTGTTCCTTTTCCTGTTGCGCTTCATGGGCAACCGGAACTAAGACAGGCTCGGAGCCTAGATACCAAAGGGCGGCGTCAGGCCGCCCTTTTCATATCCGGAGTAGCCCATGCAGATTCGTGTCCGCGACGCCATCCCCTCCGACCTGCCGGTCGTCACCGAAATCTATCGCGAGTCCGTCCTGAACGGCATCGGCACCTATGAGCTCGATCCGCCGACCGAACTCGAAATGACCGTGCGCTTCACCACCATTACCGGGCAAAACTATCCCTATCTGATCGCCGAGGACGAGAGCGGCAGGATTTTGGGTTATGCCTATGCCTCGCCGTTTCGTACGCGCGCCGCCTACCGCTATCTTGCCGAGGATTCGATCTATGTGGCAGCGGATTCACGTGGCCTCGGCGTCGGCCGCACCCTGCTTGACGCGCTGATGAGCCGAACCGCGAGCCTTGGCATCCGCCAGATGATCGCCGTGATCGGCGGTGCGGGCGCGGCTTCGATCGCCTTGCATGAAGATGCCGGTTTCAAACATGTCGGCCGGCTTCCGTCGTCGGGTTTCAAGTTCGGCAAATGGGTCGACACCGTGCTGATGCAGATCGACCTGGGGGAAGGCGACGAGACCATTCCCGGTGAAGAGCCGAATCTGCGCAAGGTGATCTGAGCGACCAAATTTGCGTCATTGGTCCGCGGCGTGGGCATGGTTAATGCTCGCTTAACCCCTCGCCATTAATCTGCGCAGCATGGCCGCTTTTTCTCGGTTGCGGCAGTGATTCTTCGATTTTGTGGCGGGTCGAATTTATGGCGAAAAGCATTCCGGCGGACTATCACGGCCGCTCCCTTCGCTTGATCATCCTTTCCTTCGTCTGGCGTCAGGCCAAGGCGATCGGCGGGATTGCGTTGATCGGCATGCTGGGGCTTGCGGTCGCGGCGCTGTCGACCTGGAACGTGCTGGATCCGAGCTATTCCAACGCTACATCGCACCCGCCGTCGAACATACTTGGCACTGGTGGTGCCTATTTTGCCGACCTGATGATGCAGTTCTTCGGGCTGGCCGCCGTGATGGCGCTGCTGCCGGTCTTCGCCTGGTCGCTGATGATGATCATCAACGTCCCGGTCTACCGGCCGTTGTCGCGCGCAGCCGCCTGGTTCGGCGGTTCGGTATTGGCCGCTGCTGCGCTTTCCTGCGTCGAGCCCCCAACGACCTGGCCTATCCCGAACGGGCTGGGCGGCGTGTTCGGCGATCTCGTATTGAAATTCCCGGCGCTTTTTCTTGGGCACTATCCGAGCGGCATCCCCGCGATGATCATCGGCGCTGTCTGCGCCCTTCCGGCGCTCTGGCTGCTCGCCTTTGCCGCCAATCTGCTCAACACCGAAAAGCCCGTGCGGCCCGAGAAGAAGGTCGGTGCGGCGGTCATGCCGATGCGGCAGGCCAAGCCGGTTCAGCCTGTCGAACCACCGGTCGAGGAAGAGGAGCGCGATTCGCCCTTTGCCTTCCTTCAAGGCTATTTTGGTCATTATTGGTACGCGGCGCAGGCGCGGCTTCGCCGCCTGACCGGCGTGCCGAAAAAGCCCATGCGCCGCGAATTCGAGCAGCCCTACGATCTCAACGACGAGGAATTCGGCCTGATGCCGCATGCTGCGGAAGCGCGGGACAGCGGCCGGGTCGAGCCTTCGATGTTCGCGTCGAAAGAGACGCAGAAGATGTCGCCGCTTCGGCGCATCATTTCCGCGCCGCACATGGACCCGGATCTCGATGACGACGATGGCGCACCGATCGAACTCGACCGGCATCGCCCGGCCGGTCTCCTGTCCGATGATGACGACGAGGATGGCGACTGGCAGGTGACGCCGGACGTGCGAGCCCCGCAGCGTGTTGGTGCTGCTCCCCGCGCTGCCGCCCCGCAGCCCGCCCGCCCGGCGCAGCCGGCACCGATGCCTGCCAAGCCGAAAGTGGCCGCGGCGATGAGCCGAACCCCGGCCCCCCCGTCGCGTGACGGTTTCGACCTGCCGCCGATCGAGCTCCTGGCCGAGCCGAAAGTTGCGGCCCGTGACGCCAGCCTTTCCAATGATGCTCTGGAGCAGAATGCCCGCATCCTCGAAGGCGTGCTCGACGACTTCGGCGTCAAGGGCAATATCATCCATGTCCGCCCCGGCCCGGTCGTCACACTCTACGAGCTGGAGCCTGCGCCCGGGATCAAATCCTCGCGCGTCATCGGCCTGGCCGACGACATCGCCCGCTCGATGAGCGCGATCGCCGCCCGCGTTGCCGTCGTGCCGGGCCGCAACGCGATAGGCATCGAACTGCCGAACAAGTCGCGTGAAATGGTGGCGCTGCGGGAAATGTTTGCGTCGCGGGATTTCGATGGCACCAAGGCCAGGCTGGCCGTGGCGCTCGGCAAGACGATCGGCGGCGAACCCGTGATCGCCGATCTCGCCAAGATGCCGCACCTGCTCGTCGCCGGCACGACCGGTTCCGGTAAATCGGTGGCGATCAACACGATGATCCTGTCGCTGCTCTACCGCATGACCCCGGAACAGTGCCGGCTGATCATGATCGACCCGAAAATGCTGGAACTCTCCGTCTATGACGGCATTCCGCATCTCCTGTCGCCTGTCGTAACCGATCCCAAGAAGGCGGTCGTGGCGCTCAAATGGACCGTCCGCGAGATGGAAGAACGCTACAAGAAGATGTCGAAGATCGGCGTCCGCAATATCGACGGCTTCAATGCCCGCGTCAGCCAGGCGATGGAGAAGGGCGAGGTCATCACCCGCACCGTGCAGACCGGCTTCGACCGGCAGACGGGCGAGGCGATTTACGAGAGCGAGGAGTTCGATCTCGCGCCGCTGCCCTATATCGTCGTGATCATCGACGAAATGGCCGACCTGATGATGGTTGCAGGCAAGGATATCGAAGGCGCGGTGCAGCGCCTGGCGCAGATGGCCCGCGCCGCCGGCATCCACGTGATCATGGCGACGCAGCGTCCGTCGGTCGATGTCATCACCGGTACGATCAAGGCCAATTTCCCCACCCGCATCTCCTTCCAGGTGACGTCGAAGATCGACAGCCGCACCATTCTGGGCGAGCAGGGCGCGGAGCAACTGCTCGGTATGGGCGATATGCTCTATATGGCCGGCGGCGGGCGCATCCAGCGCGTCCACGGCCCATTCGTCTCCGACAATGAGGTCGAAGATATCGTCGCCTTCCTCAAGACCCAGGGCGCGCCGCAATATCTCGACGCGATCACCGCAGACGAAGACGATGAGGATGATGACGAGCGTGGCAGCGGCCCGGCCGGCACGTCCAACCTGGCCGATTCCGAAGATCCCTATGACCAGGCAGTCTCGGTCGTGCTGCGCGACGGCAAGGCTTCGACATCCTATATCCAGCGCCGGTTGGGTATAGGCTATAATCGCGCTGCCTCGATCATCGAGCGGATGGAGAAGGAGGGCATTGTCGGCCCTGCCAATCACGCCGGAAAACGCGAGATTCTGGTGCCAACCGAAGAGGACGTGCTGGCGCGCTGAGCGTCGGCCGATATGCCTCATCGCTGATGGAACGCCTTGAAGGCGCCCCAGTTTCCTTGCAAATGGAACGACGGATATGGAGACCCGAATGGTTCGAATTGATGCTGAAAACAGCAATGGCCTGATGCTTTCGCGCCGCGTCGTGCTTGGTGGCATGTTGGCTGCGCTCCTGACGGCTATGGTGCCGGTCGATCTGGCCTTTGCCGAAGCCTCGCCAGTGGCCCAGAAGATTGCCGACCATTTCTCTTCGGTACGGACTATGTCGGGTGAATTCGTGCAGTTCGGTCCGCGCGGCGAACAGACTGGCGGCAAGTTCTTTCTGGAACGGCCCGGCAAGATCCGCTTCAACTATGAAACGCCCTCGCCGATGCGAGTCATTTCCGATGGACGCTCGGTCGTGATCGGCAATCTCAAGCTCAAGACCTGGGACATCTATCCGCTGTCCAAGACGCCGTTGGCGCTGCTGCTCTCCGACAAGATCGACCTTGGCGGCAAGATGGTACGCGACGTCAAGGAAGAGCCGGACCTGATCACCATCAAGCTCGGCGATAAATCGGTGTTCGCCGATTCGACGATCACCATGATGTTCGACCCCAAGTCCTATGACCTGCGCCAGTGGACGATCACTGACAACCAGGGCAAGGATACGTCAGTGATGATCTTCAATATCCAGACCGGACAGAAATTCGACGAGAAGGTCTTCCGCGTCCCCTATGACGAAGTGCAGAAGCAGCACCAGGGCGGGGCTCACTGATCGAGGCTCTGTGGAGAATCGTCCAGACCCGCACGAACGCGTGCATATTTGGCTTATAACCCCATGAAATAGTTGCTAATGTCCGGCGCAAATTGCCTGCCGGAGTATTTCATGCTGTTTACGCTTGCCACCTGGAACATCAATTCCGTCCGATTGCGGATGCCGATCGTTGAGAAGTTCCTGGACGCCTATGCCCCCGACATTCTCTGCCTCCAGGAAACCAAGTGCACCAACGAGCAATTCCCGGCCGAGCCGCTCAAGGCGCTGGGTTACGCGCACCAGGCGATCAACGGCCAGAAGGGATACCATGGCGTCGCCATCCTGTCGAAGATCCCGCTCAGTGACCTGGATTACCGCGACCACGGCAATGTCGGGCATGCGCGGCACGTATCGGGCAGGTTCACGGTCGGATCGCGGACGATCCGGTTGCACAATTTCTATGTGCCGGCCGGTGGCGATGAGCCCGACCCGGCGATCAATCCGAAATTCGCCCACAAACTCGATTTCATCGAGGAGATGAAGGCGGCTCATTCCGAGGCGGAGGCGGGTGTGTCGACTCTGCTTGTTGGGGACCTCAATATCGCGCCGCTCGAAAACGATGTCTGGTCGCACAAGCAGCTGCTGAAAATCGTCAGCCATACGCCGGTGGAAACCGATGGCCTCAAGCAGGTGATCGCGCGCGGCAACTGGCTCGACCTGATGCGGCAATTCATGCCCGAGCCGCAAAAACTCTATACGTGGTGGAGCTACCGTTCCGCCAATTGGGAGCTTGCCGACAAAGGCCGCAGGCTCGACCATATCTGGTCATCGCAGGACCTTGGGCAGCATCTCAGATCAATCGAGATCCTCAAGGAGGCGCGGGGTTGGGACAAGCCGTCCGACCATGTGCCGGTCATTGCCAGGCTGGAATTCTGACAGGGAAATAAGACATGCTGATGGGCCGCGTCGACGAGTTACAGAACGGCAAGTTCTACGGTTGGGCTTTCAATGAGGATCAGCCGGACGAACATCTGGTGATCCGGATCACGCGTGGGGCGAAGGTGATCGCCACCGGTGTCGCCAATGTGGAGCGGCGCGATCTCAGGGAGGGTGGCGTCGGTGGTGGCGACCATGCCTTCGAGATCGCCGCGCCGCAGGATGTCACCTCGTTCCAGGGCCTGATGATCGTTGCACAATCACAGAGGGCCGGCGAGATTCCGCTGCCGGTCGCCACCAATGACGATCGCCGCTTCGACGAGATGTTCTCGGCCTATGCCGAACAGTACGGAGAGGCGCTGACTGGATTCAGAGAGGAAATCGATGCGCTGAAGAAGCGTTGCGAGGCGCTGGAGTCCGATGCGACAAAGGCAGCCTCGCCAACGGAACTTCCAATGGATTTGGCCGAGAGGCTCATCAAGCTCGAATCGCGGCTCGACTCGACCGAGGTGTTCATCGTCAGGATCGACGAAATGCTGCGACAACTGATGGATGAGCACAAGAAAAAGGGCAAGAAGCGTTTCGGCCTGTTTTAGGTGCGCCGCGAATGCGTATCCTGTTCGTCCACCATTATTTCCCCGGCCAGTTCCAGCGCATGGCCAAGCATTATCTGGCGGCTGGGCATGACGTGATCGCCCTACATCGCGGCATCAAGGACGGCCGTTCGATGACGCCGATCGACGGGATCAAGGCGCTGGAATATGGCCGTCAGGTGAAGCCGGATCGCGATCCCGACCATGTGCTCCACGATACCGAGGAGTTTATTCGCGAGGCGGCGAGCGTCTGCATCGAGGCGGAGGATTTGAAAGCTCAGGGTTGGGAGCCGGATCTGGTCTACAGCCATACAGGCTGGGGAACGGGCGCCTTTCTCCACGACGTCTTTCCACAGGCCAAATTCGTCAAATATTGCGAATGGTTTTACAATAACAACGCTGACAGCACGGAATTCCTCACGGGCGAGCAGCCCTTTGCCTCGCGCTTCATGACCAGCCTCATGAATATTCCGGTGCTTGCCGACCTGATGCGCGCTGATCTCATGATCTCACCCACCGAATGGCAGCGCGCGCAATTTCCGGCGCATATGCGTGAAGCGATCCAGATCGTGCCGGATGGGGTGGACACGAGCCTCTTCCGGCCTGATTCAACAGCGCAGTTTGCCCTGCCAGGTGGCAGGATCTTGCGCGCCAGCGACAGGGTGGTCACCTATGTTGCGCGTGGCGCCGATCCGTTCCGCGGCTTCAAGCCGTTCATGGAGGCGCTGGCGAAAGTGCAAGCACGCGATCCGGATGTCGAAGCAGTCATCGTCGGCGATCGACAGGTTTATTATGCTTCGAATCCGGGGTCGGAGGAACACTTCCATGCTGTCATGGCGGAGGCGAAGATCGATCCGGCTCGGACGCATTTCACCGGCGCGCTACCTTACGGGGATTACCGCAAAGTGCTGCAAGTATCGGCGGCGCATGTCTATCTGACGGTACCTTTCGTGCTCTCGTGGTCGGCGTTCGAGGCATTATCGACAGGCTGTGCCGTGGTTGGTTCGGACACTGCGCCGGTCCGGGAATTCGTCACGGATGAAGAAAATGGGCTGCTGGCTGGTTTTTTTGACCCCGATGCGATCGCATCGAGGATCGAAATCGCTCTCGCCGGCGGCCCAGCGATAGAGGCAATGCGGAGGTCGGCCCGCCAGACCATCGTCGAACGCTGGTCGGCTGAGATAGCAATAGAGCGGCATGAGAATTTGATAAACCGGCTTATGCAGCTCGGATAGACTGGTGGCCGGCTGAAACGGACTATCCTGTCGGCAAGCTGCGGCTGTCATAGCCAAAGCGCAGAAAATCCTCCGCATAGATCAACTGTGCCAAGCGGATTTCCTTCGGACCATAATATGCAGCGAGCTTGTCGCCGGCATCGGTCGAATGCCGGACGGYAGCGATATTCGTTGGGATGGCCAATCGTTCGCAGACATAGCGGAAGTCAGTTTCGAACTGTTCGAGCCTGCCGATGAAATGATAGCTGACGGCATCGGGTTGCGTGAGCCAGGCTTGTGGTGCCCAGTGTGCGTCGCGCGCGTCTTCCTTTTGCTCGGCGATGGCTCTTAGGAAGGTTTTGAAGGTCGGGGTCACCGACGGATCGAGACCGAGTTCAGGTAGCAGTCTTCGCCGCTCCGGTTCGGAGGCGACGATCTTGTCGAGATAGCACGACAGAACGCGCGTGAAAGGATTGCGCACGAAGGTGAAGCGGAACCAGTCGTCGGCTTGTAGCGCCTGAAGAAAGAGATCGGGGCTGTCGAGCGGCGTCATGAGCGGCGAAAGCTCTGGAAAATGCTCGTCTCCGTAATTGCGGAAAACCAGCGCGCCGTCGATCTCGGCGGTCTGCAGTCTGTGCTTGATCGCGGTGCAGGCCACTTTCGGTGTCTCGACATAGAGATATTTGTGCCGATTTGAGAGGTGACAAAGCGAATTGGCATCGGCGAAGGGCAGATGCATGGTTTTCGCAATTGCAGCCCGGACTGCGACCCCAGCCTCAGTTCGGTCATCCAGATAGGTCAAATCCGTAAGCGTGTCGGCAACCTGCAAATCAAGGCGAACGCCCTGCATCATGAACCCATCGACTGGATCGCGTCGATCGGAAACGTCCTCGCGGAGCGTGAGAAAGAGCTGTTCAGGCGTTGGTGTGTTCGGCTCGCCGGCAGGAAGATGCAGCGGGATCGCGGCGAGTCTGGGATAGCGGGATTGAAAACCGTCCTGGCCAAGCGGCGCCATAACCCGGCTGCTGGCGCGTTGAAGGTTCGGGGCAAGGTTCAGTCGCTCGTCCAATAGTCGCTCCCCACACATCGCTTCAGGCATTGCCGTAAAAAGCGAGGTAATGCTTGAGCAGATCGGTCCGGGTCGGAATTGGTCGGCTGGGCCTGGCGTCAGCGAGGCTCGGTTCGACGATGATGCGCGCCATGGCCTCGGCGAGCGCCATCGGATCGGATCGCTCTGCGAGGACGCCCATGCCGTAGCGGCCGAGGATTTCCGGTGCACCACCATGCGGATAACAGACGACCTGGCGGCCGTGATGCAAAGCCTCGTAGATCACCAACGGCGCATTCTCCCACCAGACGGAGGGAAAGGCGAGACAGTCGATCGACTGCAGGTGGCGCGGCATGTCCTCCGGCAGATAATGACCAAAGCGCTGGATACGGTCGCCGAGCGTCGTCCTGGCGGCCTGAATGCGGTCGAACAGCACATTGTCTTCGAAGAGCTGTGAGCCATGCACATGGAGGCGGAAATCCATGTCGCGCCTTGCCAGGATATCGGCAGCGTCGAGCAGGTCGGACAGGCCCTTCACCGCGGAAATATTGCCGAAATAGCCGAAGGTCAGCGGGCCTGTGCCTGTTGGTGGCGCCAGCGATATGTCGGCGTCGCCGATATAGCCGTTTTCGATCACCTCGATCGGATGCGGCAATCTTATGTAGTGCTCGAACTTTTGCTTGAGGAAGTGCGAGGGGGAGACGATCCGGTCGCATAGGCTCAGCGCATTGCCGACATCGAGAATGCGCATGGCAAAATCATTGGCGCGCTTTTCGGGAAAGCACTTCAGGCATTCGATAAGCGTTGGGCCAGGGCAGCGCTGACGCGTCTCATGCTTATAGAGTTGGCCGTGATTGGCGCAGATCAGGTAATAATCATGCAGCGTCAGCACGATCCGGGCTTTTGGAAGCGCGTTGCGGATCGCATGGAAAGATTCCAGGCCGAAATTCAGGATATGGTGCATGTGCACCACATCGGGCCGGATCGCCTTCAGATAGTCCTGGAATTCGCGCAGGAAGCCGAACTGATCGAGCTGCGACAGCGCAAAGCTGCTGAATCCCTCGCTGAAGAGCGCTGCTTCGCGCTGGTCGTCGGAAAGCGCGATCATCTGGGTGCCGAGATTGGGCAGGGTCTGGTCGGCGTCGAGCGCGCCGAGATACCAGCTGTCCAGTCCGGAAGCCAATGCCTGGCGGTGCAGCGCAAGCGCGGTCATTTCCGTGCCGCCGGGATGGAAGCGCGGATGGTTGTGGGCGACCTGCAATATACGCGGCGGCGTCACATGTCCTCCCTACGGCTCATATCAGAATCAGATCCTGGCTCCAGGGGCCGGGGCCGCCGCGCCATTGCCCCTTGCGGATATCGGCTTTGCGGCCCGTGGCTCCCTGGATCAGATCGGCAAAGTAGTTCCCTGAATAGCAGACGGCAGCCAGCGGCGGATAGCCCTCGACATGCCAGCGGTTGGGATTGCGCACATCCTGTTTGTCGAAGTGGAGATGTGGCAACTCGGACTGGAAAGGGATGGTGCCGTCGTAGAGGAAGGCGGTTGCGAAAATCCGGCCCGTCGGCTTCACCACACGGGCAAGCTCGTCGAGATAGGCGGCGATTTCGGGCTCGTAGAGATGGGTGAAGACCGAGGTCAGAATGGCGAAGTCGATGCTCTTGTCTTCGACGGGAAAGGTGAACTCGGTCGATAGGATCGTCCCTTCCGGCCGGTAGAGTTCGTTATAGAGATCGGCCCATTCGAAACGAAAGTTCGGTTGGCCGGCGTAGGCCTTGCGGCACCATTCAACACCTTCGATGACCGGGTCGAAGCCGATATAGCGGCCTTTCTCGGGATCGAGAAACAGGCTGAGGCTGGCGCTGATGCGGCCGATGCCGCTGCCGACGTCGAGCACGGTGTGATGCGGTTCAAGCCCGCCAACGGTGACGAAGTAACGCAGAAACTCTGCCGATATATCGAGATAGGGCCCGCGTCCGACGAAGATCTCCTCTTCGTTCGGCACCGGCACGGCGCTCGCCCTCAGACCGGCAAGAGCCTGTTCGAGACGTTCATTCAACACGGGTGAAATCCATGGCTTTGTTGGCTTCGACGATATGGTCATTCCACCTCAATGTATGCAGCGCTCGATTATAGACGGTCGATCCGAGATCTTGATCGTTGCTGTTCGGCATGGATTGCCGCTCGAAATGATGCAGCACGATCGACGGCAGATAGTAGGGCAGGCCGCCCCGATCGCGCAATTTGAGGCAGAGGTCACTGTCTTCATAATCGCCGATCACATAATCGCTGGTGAAGCCGTCGACTGCCAGATAGTCGGCCTTTCGGATGACCATGCAGGCGCCAGTCACCGCAGGCACGACGCCTTCACGATTGGCTGGGGCGAAATTAGCGCCATAACCCTTCCAGAAGTGAAAGTTCTGCCAGAAGCCGGTCGATAGCTGGTAGAAATACATGCCCGCATGCTGCAGGCTCCCGTCGGCATAGACGAGTTTCGGCCCGATCACGGAGAAATCAGGCAATGTCGCGAGTTTTTCCTGTGCTTTTTCCAGCCAGCCGGCATGCGCCGGGATGACATCGGAATTCATCAGCACGATCACGTCGCCTTTAGCCTGACTGACGCCCATATTGTTGGCCAGGGCATAGCCGCCATTACGCTCCAGCATGACAAGCCGCAGATCGAGCGGATAAGTGAGCGCATAGCCTTCGAGCAGCGAGGCGACCTCTTGGCCGAGCACGGGATCGTCGAGCACGTAGACGATCTCGCAATTGGCTCGCATATAGGGATCGACGGAGAACGCCATCAGCTGCGAACGGAAAAAGCCGATCTCGCGATAAAGTGGGATGATCAGCGATACCGCGCGGCTGGACCTCTTCCCATAGTCCCGAACTTCACGAACGGATTGCCGGTCAATGAGCGCCTTCTGGATCGGCGCCAGCGCCGGCATGAACACGGTTTCCAGTAATTCTGTGGTGAAGGCATGACCGGCAATGCCGCGCAGGATACGCAGGCGTTGACCGACGAGCTCCTGTGGGGCAGTCGCAGCGCTCAGCAAATGGTTCTCACCATTGGTGAGAACGACGCGAACCGCGACATTGTCGATCGGCCGGGCATCGGCTTGCCGCGGCATGAAGCAAACGAAACGCTTGGCCGGACGATCCTTGCCCCAAAGGTTCGCTTCGGCCTCGAAAAGTTTCCAGGATGAGGAAATTCCTGATGTTTCCAGGCTGTGATCGACGGCGACGATCTCGGAAATATATTGGTCTGGATCATGGAGCCAGCCGTGCACGAAGAGGCCATTCGCCAGGGGAATCACATCCTCCAGAGCGAAATGCAGGCCAAGCAATGGCTCGTCGAGCATCGGGCGGGGAACGTCCTGCCGTCCGAGACGATTGAGGAACACGGCAGCCTCGTCATCGCTCTCCGTCAGCAGCGAAAGCAAATCCGGGTCGCGGCGAACACATTCGGCATGAAAGGCTTGAAGATCAGTATGCCGCCGCACGTTCACGTCGATGACCATCAAGCGGTCACGTCCGATGAACAGGTATCGGCCTTCCGCAATCGCGCCGGAAAAGGAGATCGTCGTCAGGCGTTGCTGAGGATTGCCGCGAGCAAGAAATTGCCGAATCGGTCCGATGCGTCCGAGGGATAGCCGCTCCGCTGAGAGCGAGACGAGCAGATCCTGCTCGTGAAAGCCGGAGCGTGGCGGAATGACGGCAAGCGCTGTGTCGAAGCCTTCGACAATGTCGAAATGCACCATCCCCGCGGCCTGACCGAATTGCTCGGCAAGCGCCGTGGCAATAGACATGAAGATTGCATCGGCACGCAGTGGAAAGGTCAGCATTATGGTGCCAAAAAGCGCTTTGAGTACGGCAAACTGCTCGGCTGGGTCCGCGACGACGGCGTCGATAAATTCGTTGAGGTCAGGCAGGTCCTCCGGGGCGAAGCCTATATCGCCTTGCGGAAGCTGGTGCAGCCTAAGCGTGGTTTCGCCGACGGTGATTTCCATCTGTCGGGTCGCGGCATGGGCGATCGCTGCGACGCGGCGGCCCGCGTCATCGGCCGCCGACAGAAAAATCCGCTCGCCTATGCGGCAGAGCGGTATCCAGTCGGAATCGGGGGACACTGACGCGTTACTGCTCACGGAAAGCTCTGTGGAAGCTTCTTAATATCGGCATGGCCAGATAAGCCAAGGCGGTGCGATTGCCATTGATGATCGAGATATTGGCCGTCATGCCGGGATAGAGAAACAGGTTGGGCTGTTTCGCCAGTTCGCCGTCATCGATCCTGACCCGAATAGGATAGCCGCCTTCGCCCGTTTTTTCATCCGGGATGCTATCGGCAGCGACATAGGTCACGTGGCCAATGAGGGGGAGCAATTGCTGGCTGCCAAATGTTCCGAGTCGGATTTCGGTTTTCTCGCCGACATGGACCGCGTCTATATCCACCGACAGAATGCGTCCTTCGATGACCATGGGCTGGTTGTCTGGCACGATATCGAGGATTGGCTGGCCACCAATGACGGCCGATCCGGGCGTACGGACCTTGATGTTGGCTACGACGCCGTCCTGTGGTGCGCGGATTTCCGATTTGGTAACGACGTCTTCCGCGGAAATCAAATCCTGACGCGCACGCGCCATATCCGCCTGGGCCTGTTGGATCGCCTCGGAAATTATACGAAAATAGTCCGTGCGGCGATTCGACAATGACAATTCAGCCTGGCTGCGACGTTGCCGGCTTTCGGCGATCCCGGCATCGGACTCCGCGATCCGCGCCTCGATGTCCATCAACAGGAGTTTCTTTTCGTTCAACGCACTTGTGGTCACGAGTTGCTGGCGCTCAAGCTTCGCCAGCGAGTCGTAGTCGCGATGGATGATAGTCGCCTGCTCGGCCGACGCCTTGCGCCGGGCCACGAGGGCTGCAGTTTGACTGTCTATCTGATCTATCAGCGACCGATCCGTTCCAAGCTGGTCGCGGAACTGGCTTCTGCGCTCCTGGAACAGCTTAGCCTCAGTGCTGATGAGTTGAGCTGCGGTTGTGGGATCAACGCCGTCGGGGAGAGGCTTGTCATAGGAGAGTTTGGGACTCTCGTCCTTTTCCGCGAGCAGCCGGGCCAACCGGATGTCCAGGACCAGCAATTGTTGACGCAGCTGGATCACCGCTGCTTGACTGCGCGTTACGTCCAACGTCGCGAGCAGTTCCCCCTGCTTGACCTTGGCGCCTTCGTCGACGAGAACTGCCTTCAGCGTCCCGCCTTCGAGATGCGTCACCGTCTTGGTGCTGCTCTCAACAATCACCCGGGCCTGCGCCATGGAGGCTTGTGCGACGTTGGTATTTGCGGCCCAGACGAAGAAGCCACCGATGCCGATTACCAGGGTAATGATCCCCACCATCATCGGCGCGAACAACGAGGCCGTGGCTTCCGACTCCTCACGGAGGACAGCATCCCAGTCGCTGAGCGCGCCGGCGGCAGTGTGTTGATATTCCGAGGGTTGCAGAGTGATGGAAGCAGGCATCAGGCCTCTCCCTCATTCGAGACCACCCGGATCGCCTTTTTGCGGCGCGCATCGCTGGCGGCGCGGGCCTCGGGAGAAATCATTTCGATAACCTCGGTGCGTGCGCCGAATTGCTTCACCATGCCATCTTCGATGACCATCATCTTGTCGGCCACGGCCATCACAGAAGGCCGGTGCGCGATCATGATGATAATGGCACCGCGTGCGCGTGCCTGCTCGATCGCGAGGATGAGCGCCTGCTCGCCAATATTGTCGAGATTGGAGTTCGGCTCATCAAGGATGAGAAACTTGGGCTCGCCGTAAAGGGCACGCGCCAGGGCCAGGCGCTGCAATTGACCGCCGGACAACATGTGCATACCCTCCTGCACCGGCGTGTCGTAGCCATGCGGCAGGCGGCCGATCATTTCGTGGATTCCCGCAGCCTGGGCGGCGCGAATGACATCTCTCGGATCGCTATCCTCCATGCGGGATATGGTCTGCCGGATCGTTCCGTCGATGATGGAAAGCGTCTGCGGCAGATAGCCGACGGCCTTGCCGAACGAGCCACGTTCCCAAAGATAAGTTGAATGGCCATCGAGATAGACGCCGCCGGCCGTCGGCTTGATAATGCCGGTCAGGCAGCGGGCGAGCGTCGATTTGCCGRCGCCCGACGGGCCAGCTATACCTAGAATTTCGCCAGGCGACAGGGAGAAGCTGATACCACGCAGGATCGGAATCCTGTAGCCTTCGGGGAGATAATAGAGGTCGTCGACCACGAGATCGCCGTCGCCGACGGGCGCTGGCATCGTCTGTCGTCCGGAGCCTTCGGTTTCGACCAGTTTCTTGATCCGGCCCCAGGACTGAGCAGCCTTGACCCAGGAATTGTACGCCTCGATCATATTTGCGAATGGGCTGACCGCCTGACTGGTCAGTACCATGCCCGCAAACAGCAGGCTTGAGCTCATCTGATTGGAAATTACCAGATAGGCCCCGACTGCCACGGTGATGATCTGCAGGCTCTTCGAGAAAGACTTGGTGATCGAGAGCACGATATGGACACGCTCATCGGCTGTCCTGGAATATTCCAGCGTCTCGGCTTGCGAGCGGCGCCATGTCCGGACGAGCGCCGGCAGCATGCCCATCGCCTCGATGGCTTCGGCATGCCGGAAGGAATTCGCCACCTCCTGCAGATGGCGCTGCTGGCTCGCATTGGCCGCCTGCAGCGAGTGCCGCGTCAGGCGGTCGTTGACGATGTTGAGCACCACCATGACCGCGATGAACGCTAGAGCGACCAACAGATAGAGTGGATCGATAAAAAACGCTGCGACAAGGAAAATGACGGCACAGGTCGCGTCGAGCGGCGCCGACATCGAATGCCCTGCGACGAATTGCCTGAGTTCCGCGATATCGCGTATCACGGCGCCGCCCTCATTGACGCCGCCTTCGATGGATTTCAGCACGCCCGCCTGCAGCGCCGGCAGATTGAGTTTTTGCGCCATGCCGTAGGCGATGACGCCATAGGTCCAGGAGCGGATATAGTCGAGGACGCCATAGAGGATGACGACGAAGACACCGATTACAAGCAGGCCGACGAGCGTATCGTAGCTCTTGGCCGGGATCGCGCGCTGATAGACCTGGATCATGAAAATCGGCGAGATCAGCGTCGTAAAGTTCAGGAAGAAGCTGATGAACCCCGCAAAAATGAAGCCACGCAAGAACAGCTTCCGTGCGGACTGCAGCAAGAATATCGGGCTATTACGCTCTTCGGTCATCAGTCCATCGTCGATTGTATTTTCCGTCGTTATAAGTCGCTGCGCTTTCGGTATCAATGCTGTTTGTGCGTGATGGACAATTTACTCAATCGAAAATTGAAATTTTAGAATATGCAGTCGTTTGGCGTGTTATGTCGGATAGGGCTGTAATTGAATGCATCGGACAGTTTCTCGTCGTTTGAGGCTGCCTGATAATTTGCGTTCACTGTGCCCGATTCAACACACGGCTGAAAAGTCTTTTGTTTCAACACAAACATGCGTTTGAGCGTTTACGGTCCATTTACTAACAATCAGTGAGCGAGTGGATGCAAGATTTCGTGGTTTGATTTTTCCATACTTCCATGTATCAGTTCATGCGGGTAACGAGCGTAACGATTCGTGAGCACAAGGGGTAAGATATGGCTACGAGAGTTGGAACTAACGCCGGCGAAAAGCTGATGGGCACGAAGAAGATGGATCAGCTCTTCGGCAAAGGCGGCGACGACAAGCTGTACGGTGGCGCTGGCAAGGACTTGCTCGTTGGCGGCAAGGGCAGCGACCAGCTGACTGGCGGCAAGGGTGCCGACACCTTTGAATTCAAGAAGGGCGATTTCGACAAGAAGGACGTCGATACCGTCAAGGACTTCACGCTCAAGCAGGGTGATATCCTCCAGTTCGCCAAGGGCGTGGTCAAGAGTGTTGGCGACGTGGTTGACAAAGCCGCGGCCTCCAAGGATGGCAAGGACACCATCATCAACCTCGGCGATGGCAACAAGATCGTTCTTAAGGACGTCAAGCTCGCCGACTTCGTCAAGAACCCGCACGATCACATCGTGGTCGGCTGATAGCCGGAGCGCCTTCGGGCGTTTTCGCTTTCTCGGTATCGAATTGAAAAACCCGGCTTTTGCCGGGTTTTTCTTTGCCTGAAGCGCATCGCATATTTTGGGATTCAAATGACGCGCTTCATCTTTTGTTTTTCTGCATGTCGTCATCCCGAAACCGGGGGCTCTTTTCGGGCGACATGCTCCAATCACAAGAACCGCTGCCAGATCGTCTTGTAATCGCAATATTTATCGATCGCATGCACGGAGCGGTCGCGGCCGAAGCCTGATTGCTTAAAGCCGCCGAAAGGCGTGGAAAAGTTCGACATATCGTAGGTGTTGATCCACACCGTGCCGGCCTGGATGTCCTCGGACACGCGGTGGGCGCGGCTCATATCGGAGGTGAAAACGGCGGCGGCGAGACCATAGATCGTATCGTTGGCGAGCCGGACGGCTTCTTCTTCCGTATCGAACGGGATGACCGTGAGGATAGGTCCAAAAATCTCCTGACGCGCCAGTGAGGCGTCGTTGGAGGGGGCGATGAAGACGCCGGGCGAGACATAAAAGCCCCCGGTTTCCGCCATGACGCGCTCGCCACCGAAGGCTCGCTTTGCGCCCTCGCGCAAACCGGCATCGACCATGCCAAGCACCTTGCCGAGATGGGCATCCTCGATCAGCGCACCGATCTGGGTGCTTGGGTCGAGCGGGTGGGCCAGCGTAATCTCGCGGTCGGTCACATCCTTGATCTTGGCAACCAGAGCATCGACGACGCTACGCTCGGCGAGCAGCCGTGTCGAGGCATGGCAGGTTTCACCGGAATTGTAGAAGCAACCCCAGGCCGCGGCGGATGCGGCTGCGTCGAGATTGGCGTCAGCAAAGACGACCAGCGGCGATTTGCCGCCGAGCTCCAGCGCCACGCGCTTGAGATTGGTCTGGGCCGCATAACCCATGATCAGCTTGCCGACCTCGGTCGAGCCGGTGAATGCGATCATGTCGACATCCATGTGCAGAGCAAGTGCCTTGCCGACTTCCTCGCCGTAACCCGTAACGACGTTGAAGACACCGTCAGGCAGACCGGCCTCAGTCGCGAGCTCGGCGAGACGGATCGCCGTCAACGACGATTGTTCGGCCGGCTTCAGCACTATGGAATTGCCGGCGGCAATTGCCGGGCCGAGCTTCCAGGTCTCGATGATCATCGGATAGTTCCACGGCGTGATCGCGCCGATGACGCCGAGCGGTACCTTGCGGACCAGCGCCCGGTCGTTCGGGCCGGTCGGTGCGACCTCGTCATAGAGTTTGTCGCACGTCTCCGCGTAATACTGGATGCAGTCGGCGGCCAGGCGGGCGTCGACGTTGAGTGACGCCATGACCGGCTTGCCGGTGTCGATGGTCTCCAGCAGCGCCAGTTCATCGGCGTTCGTCCGGATCAATTCGGCCCAGCGGACCATGATCTTCTTTTTCTCGCTCGGATCCTTCCTGCGCCAGATGCCGGTGGCGAAGGCCTTGCGGGCGGAGGCGACAGCGCGGTCGACATCGGCCTGGCCGCCGCGAGCGATCTCGGCACCGGGCTTGCCATCCATTGGGCGGATGCGGGTGAAGGTCAGGCCGGTCTCGGCGCGGGTAAGTTTGCCGTCGATATAGATGCCGCCCTTCGGCGTCGTCTCGGCAAGCGCCTTTTCCCAATAGGCACGGGTATATTCGGTGGTCATCGGATTATCCTTTCAGAGCCATGATCGCGGATGCGAAATTGTCGATGTCAGCCTCCGTCACCTCGCGGATGGTCGAGTGCCGCATCGGCTGATTTTCCGGCGCGCGCATCTCGTTGGCGAGGTCGGCGGCATAGAAGGGGGCAAATGCTGCAGGGAGCGTGCGGGCAATGCCGCAGGCGTCCATCAGCCGACTGATGAAGGCCGGAATTTCCGAGGTAGTTGCGAGGCCGAGCGCTGCAGCGGCAGCCTTCAAGTCGTCCGTATTTGCTTCGACGAGCCATGGCAGCGAGCTTTCGAAGCCGAGCGCGGTCGCGAGACCGTGATGGATCGGCGCCAGGCCGGCCATGGCGTGGGAAATATTATGGGCAATGGCCGTGCCGCAATTGTCGATCGCGACGCCGCCATAGCAGGAGCCGAGCAGAACTTTTCCACGCGCCTCGAGATCGTCGGGCTGCTTCACCGCCTTTTCGAGATTTGCGGCAATTAGTCGCAGCGCTTCATGGCCGAAGAGCTTGCCGGCGGCATGGGCATTGCGGTTGGTCGAGGCCTCGAAAGCATGAATGAGGGCGTCCATGCCGCACCAGGCGGTCATGTTGGCCGGCAGCGAAACCGTCAGCGCCGGATCGAGGATCACGAGATTCGCCTTGGTTTCCGCGCCCCAGATCCAGAGCTTTTTGCCCTCCGGGCCGGCGAAGATATTGGTTGCCGAAGTCTCGGAACCGGTACCGGCCGTGGTCGGCACCATGATCTTGTTGAGTGGGTTGTTTGGCAGCGGATTGGCGGCCAGCGCGTAATGCATCGGATCCTCGCCGGAAGCTGCCGCACACGCAGCAATCTTGGCGATATCGAGGGCAGAACCGCCGCCGATGCCGATCACCAGGCTTTTGCCCTCGGCAGTCGCGCTGGCCTTCTGCACATGGCTGAGCTTTGGCTCGCCGGCGAAATCGGAGAAMATTTCCGCGGCAATGCCTTCGGCCGCCAGTTTGGAAACGACCTTTTCGCCGAGGCCGGAATTGGCGAGGAAGCTGTCCATGACGATGGCCGCCTTGCCGTTTGTCGCAAGCGGCTTGGCGTGGGCGGCGATATTGTCGAATTCATGCGCCCCGAACCTGATGTCGGGAATCGCGGATAGGGAAAAGCTCATGCATGTCTCCGGGAGGAGCGCCGGGGATGGAAGGGGCGGCGCGAATTCCGTGAGAAGCTAGCTTGTTCGTGGCGCCATTTCCGGCGCCGTTTGCGACATCAAAGCCGGGATAAATGGAGTAAAAAAGCAAGGCCCCGACGGCTCGATTCCGGCGGAGGCCTTGCTGAATTAAGATAGAACGAAGCGGTCAGGCGGCGATCGAAGAGAGGCCGCCAAGGTCGGCGATCAGTTGCGCAATGCGCGTCTTGGCTTCGTCGCTCTTGGCAGATTCGAGATCGGCCTTGGCCTGATCGACGCGCCTGGCCAGCGCATCCTTCCTGAAATCCGAGACGGCCGTTGCCGACTCGGCAAGAACCGTGCAACCCGACGGCAGGATATCGGCGAAGCCGCCGAACACCACGTATTTCTGGCTCTGGCCCGAGGCTTCCTTGACCGTCAGCACGCCGGGGCGGATCGTGGTCATCGTCGGCGCATGATTGGCCATAACCGTCATCTCGCCTTCCGAACCCGGAATGACGACTTCCGTCACGGCGGCCGACAACAGCAGCCGCTCCGGCGAGACGAGTTCAAAGTTGAAGCTATCAGCCATGTCTGTCACTCTTTCCTGAGGGGAAAAGACGCCGCGTGGGCGCCTCTCGGCCTGTCATCAAGCGGCTTCGGCCAGCTTCTTGCCCTTTTCGATGGCTTCCTCGATGGTGCCGACCATATAGAAGGCCGCTTCCGGCAGGTGGTCGTATTCGCCGTTGACCAGACCCTTGAAGCCCTTGATCGTGTCTTCGAGCGCAACCAGCTTGCCGGGCGAACCGGTGAAGACTTCGGCGACGAAGAACGGCTGCGACAGGAAGCGTTCGACCTTGCGCGCGCGCGCGACGGTCAGCTTGTCTTCTTCCGACAGTTCGTCCATGCCCAGGATGGCGATGATGTCCTGCAGCGACTTATAACGCTGCAGCGTCGTCTGTACCTTGCGGGCGATTTCATAGTGCTCTTCGCCGACGACCATCGGGTCGAGCATGCGGGAGGTCGAGTCGAGCGGGTCGACGGCCGGGTAGATGCCTTTTTCAGCGATCGAGCGCGACAGAACGGTCGTCGCGTCCAAGTGGGCGAACGACGTAGCCGGGGCCGGGTCGGTCAAGTCGTCAGCGGGCACGTAGATGGCCTGCACCGAGGTGATCGAGCCCTTGGTCGTGGTGGTGATGCGTTCCTGCATCTGGCCCATGTCGGTGGCGAGCGTCGGCTGATAACCGACGGCCGAAGGAATACGGCCGAGCAGAGCCGACACTTCCGAGCCAGCCTGGGTGAAGCGGAAGATGTTGTCGACGAAGAACAGCACGTCCTGGCCCTTGTCGCGGAAATCCTCGGCGACGGTCAGGCCGGTCAGCGCGACGCGGGCGCGGGCGCCCGGCGGCTCGTTCATCTGGCCGTAAACCAGCGCAGCCTTGGAGCCTTCGCCGCCGCCATGTTTGTTGACGCCCGATTCGATCATTTCGTGATAGAGGTCGTTGCCTTCGCGGGTGCGCTCGCCGACACCGGCGAACACCGAGTAACCGCCATGCGCCTTGGCGACGTTGTTGATCAGTTCCATGATCAGAACGGTCTTGCCAACGCCGGCGCCGCCGAACAGGCCGATCTTACCGCCGCGGGCGTAAGGGGCCAGCAGGTCGACGACCTTGATGCCGGTGACGAGAATCTGGGCTTCCGTGGACTGCTCGACATAGGCCGGAGCGTCCTGGTGGATGCCGCGCTTGTAGGGCGTGTTGAGCGGACCGGCTTCATCGACTGGTTCGCCGATGACGTTCATGATGCGGCCGAGCGTTTCGGCACCGACTGGCACCATGATCGGAGCGCCGGTGTCGGTGACGGACTGGCCGCGCACCAGACCTTCGGTCGAGTCCATGGCGATGGTGCGAACGGTGTTCTCGCCCAGGTGCTGGGCGACTTCGAGAACCAGGCGGTTGCCGAGATTGCTGGTTTCGAGCGCGTTCAGGATCGGCGGCAGATTGCCGCCTTCGAACGACACGTCGACAACGGCGCCGATGACCTGGGTCACCTTGCCAACGGATCCTGCTGCATCAGCCATGATAATTCCTCTTTCTTACCGTCAGAGCGCCTCAGCGCCCGAAATGATTTCAATCAGTTCCTTGGTGATCTGAGCCTGACGCTGGCGGTTGTAATTGAGCGTCAGCTTGTTGATCATGTCACCGGCATTGCGCGTAGCATTGTCCATGGCGCTCATCTTGGCGCCCATTTCACCGGCAACGTTTTCAAGGAGTGCGCGGAAGACCTGCACCGAGATATTGCGCGGGATGAGATCGCCAAGGATCGCGCCCGCGTCGGGCTCGTATTCGTAGACTGAGGTTGCGCCATTCTGCTGCGACACACCCTCTTCCACTGGAGCGGCAGCAGGGATCAGTTGCAGCGCGGTCGGCACCTGCGAGATCACCGACTTGAACTCGGAATAGAACAGCGTGCAGACGTCGAATTCGCCCTTTTCGAACAGGGCAATCACCTTGCGGCCGATCGCTTCCGCATTGTCGTAGCCGATCTTCTTGACCTCGCGCAGATCGACGCGATCGATGATCAGGCTGGCGAATTCGCGGCGCAGGATATCGAAACCCTTTTTGCCGACGCAGATGATCTTGACCGTCTTGCCGGCTGCGAGCAGGCGACGGGCATGATCGCGCGCGAAACGCGCGATCTGCGAGTTGAAACCGCCGCACAGACCGCGTTCGGCCGTGCAGACGATGAGAAGATGAACTTGGTCGCGGCCTGTGCCCGTCATCAGTGCAGGCGCATCGCTCTGGCCGCCAGTCGCTTGCGCGATATTGGCGAGAACGGCGCTCATGCGCTGCGAGTAGGGCCGCGCGGCTTCCGCGGCTTCCTGGGCACGCCGAAGCTTCGCCGCGGCGACCATCTTCATCGCCTTGGTGATCTTCTGCGTCGCCTTGACGGAGGCGATCCGGTTCTTCAGATCCTTAAGCGAAGGCATCCGTTTTCGTCCTCAATCTGCCGATCAGGCGAAGGTCTTGGAGAAGCTGTCGAGAGCGGCCTTCAGCTTGCTGCGGGTGTCGTCGGTGATCTGCTTGTCGGTGCGGATCGCATCGAGAACGGCCTTACCTTCGGAACGCATGTAAGCGAGGAAGGCGTGTTCGAACTTGCCGACCTGGGCGACAGCGATCTTGTCGAGATAGCCGTTGACGCCGGCGAAGATCACCACAACCTGCTCTTCCGTCTTGAGCGGCGAGAACTGCGGCTGCTTGAGCAGTTCCGTCAGGCGGGCGCCGCGGTTCAGCAGGCGCTGGGTGGCGGCGTCGAGGTCCGAACCGAACTGGGCGAAGGCGGCCATTTCGCGATACTGGGCGAGTTCGCCCTTGATCGAGCCGGCAACCTGCTTCATCGCCTTGACCTGGGCCGACGAGCCGACGCGCGACACCGAAAGGCCGACGTTCACGGCCGGGCGGATGCCCTGATAGAACAGGTCGGTTTCGAGGAAGATCTGGCCATCGGTGATCGAGATGACGTTGGTCGGAATGAAGGCCGACACGTCGTTGCCCTGAGTTTCGATGACGGGAAGCGCGGTCAGCGAGCCAGCGCCCTTGTCGTCATTGAGCTTGGCGGCGCGCTCAAGCAGGCGTGAATGCAGGTAGAAGACGTCGCCCGGATAGGCTTCGCGGCCCGGCGGGCGGCGCAGCAGCAGCGACATCTGGCGATAGGAAACGGCCTGCTTGGAAAGATCGTCATAGCCGATCAGGGCATGCTTGCCGTTGTCGCGGAAATATTCGCCCATGGTGCAGCCGGCGAAAGGTGCCAGATACTGCATCGGGGCCGGGTCGGACGCCGTGGCGGCAACAATGATCGAGTACTGCAGCGCACCACGCTCTTCGAGCACCTTGACGAACTGAGCGACAGTCGAACGCTTCTGGCCGATAGCGACATAGACGCAGTAGAGCTTGTCGTTCTCCGGGCCGTTGTCGTGGATCGCCTTCTGGTTCAGGATCGTGTCGAGAATGATCGCGGTCTTGCCGGTCTGGCGGTCGCCGATGACGAGCTCGCGCTGGCCGCGGCCAACCGGGATAAGAGCGTCGATGGCCTTGAGGCCGGTCGACATCGGCTCATGCACCGACTTGCGCGGAATGATGCCGGGGGCCTTGACGTCGACGCGGCGACGTTCGGTAGAATTGATCGGGCCCTTGCCGTCGATCGGGTTGCCGAGCGCGTCGACGACGCGGCCGAGCAGTTCCGGACCGACCGGAACGTCGACGATTGCGCCGGTGCGCTTGACGGTGTCGCCTTCCTTGATGTCGCGGTCGCTACCGAAGATAACCACGCCGACATTGTCGGATTCGAGGTTCAGCGCCATGCCGCGGATGCCGCCGGGGAATTCGACCATCTCACCGGCCTGGACATTGTCGAGGCCGTAGACACGAGCAATACCGTCGCCAACCGACAGAACCTGACCGACTTCGGAAACCTCGGCTTCCTTGCCGAAATTCTTGATCTGGTCTTTGAGAATTGCGGAAATTTCCGCGGCGCGGATATCCATCAGCCGACCTCTTTCAATGAAAGCTTAAGTGTAGAGAGTTTGGTGCGCAGGGAGGTGTCGATCTGGCGCGAACCCAGCCGGACGATCAAGCCGCCCAGGATCGAGGGGTCCACGGCGACATTGATCGCCACATCCTTGCCGGTGACGCCTTTGAGCGCCGCCTTCAATTCGGTTTCCTGCGCTGCTGTCAGCGCATGCGCCGAGGTGACCTCGGCCGAGACTTCGCCGCGATGGCGGGCATAGATTTCGCGGAATGAACGGATCATGCCGGGAATGGCAAACAGGCGGCGGTTACTGGCGGCCACCTTGATGAAATTGCCGGCGAGGCCGGAAATGCCTGCCCTGTCGAGGATCGCCGTGATCGCCTTGAGCTGTTCGTTCGAGCCGAAGACCGGACTCAGGACCAGTCGCTTCAGATCGTCGGATTCGTCGATCAGCGACTGGAAATTGTCGAGAGCAGTGGCGACTTCGGCGAGCGAATTGCTTTCGAGCGCCAATTCAAAAAGAGACGATGCATAACGCTCGGCCACGCCGGACACGGTTTGCGATGAGTCTGCCACGCGCTGGTTTTCCTCATTCCCTAATCAAGCTCGCCGCTGCGGTGCGGTGCAGCAGTAAGAGCCTGAACTTGTTGCATTATTTGCAGAATTCAATGGGCGCAAGGCCCATATCCCCCGATAGCTCGCTTGCCATCTAGCATAGCTCTCCCGGACTCGCAACACAGGATGTTACTGAATGTTACGGCGTTTTCGCGATTCTTAACAAAACCGCTCCGGCAAAGAATCCGTCGGCGAAATAATTTTCTATGCCCGCTTCAAAAAGCCCGATCACATCAGTGACGCGACATAGGTGAACATGATCCCGGCCGCAGCCGCTTCGACAAAGAGGGCGAGAATCGCGTAAATATAGTTACCGCGGTTGAAAGCGAGCGCGATCAGCCGGCCGATCGCGGCAAAGGCGAGTGCTGTGGCAAAAGCCAGGTTTATATAGAGCATCTTTTCGAACGGGGCGTCGCGGGCATGCGGGCTGCCGACCAGCAATATGCCGAGCACGCTGGCGCCCAGCGCGAAACCGCCGGCCGAACGGATGCTGGTGAAGCCGGCCACCGTGATGCCGTCGACGCCAATCACATAGCTCGAAATCCGCGGCGCGAACATCAGCACGATGCCGATCACGGCAATGGCGACATAGGTATAGAAGGCGAGTTGTGATTTCAGTTCTGTCGGTAGGCCAAAATCCATTTCCGGTGTGAACACTTCAAAGAAGTAATAAAAGAGTGCGCCGGCGAGGAAGACCTGCACCAGGAACAGCAGGATGTTGACCATGGTGGCGGAGCGGTCGGACATCAGCGAAATGATGCGGCCGAAGGCGGCAACGGCGAAGGCAAGGCCGAGCGCAGTATAAAAGGGTGGTTGATCGAACATCAGCGCGGTGACTGCGAGGCCGAGCAGAAAGCCGCCGGATGCTCGAAGTTCGGCGATGGCGCCGGGGCGGGTTTCACGGCTTGCAAGGCAGAGGACCTTGCCGGCGGTGGTTGGGAAAAGCAGCATGAAGAGGCCGATGAGGATCGCGACCGCGGCGGCAATAAAAGCTGCCTGAGCGCCGGGCGCCGTCGGATATTGCGGCCAGTCGAGCGAATCGAGCAGCGATTTCAGTGCGTCCATGGTTCCCCTCATGCCCCATCAACGCAATGATCTATGGCATATCCGCAGAAGCGTGGGAATCAGGGGGAGGCCGTCCGCGCGCAATAATTCTCGTATCAAGGTGCGGATATAACAAGGATTCTTGTGGTTGCGGGCAACGCCCGCGCTCATAGGAAGCTTTGTGGGTCGATGTCGATCTGCACCTGGATCGAGGCGCGTTCCTTCGGCCCCTTCTCGACCATGGTCCGGACAAAGCCCTGCATGTCGACGCCGCGCTTGCCATGCACGAGCAGCCTAAAACGATGGCGGCCGCGAACCAGCGCCAGCGGTGCCTCGGCCGGGCCAAGGACAGAGATGCCGGAAACATTCGGAGCTGCCTGCCTCAGGCCGCGKGCGTGGCCTTCCGACTCGTGGCGGGTGTCGGCTGAGACGATGATCGAGGCGAGGCGGCCGAAGGGGGGCATCAGCGCCCGTTCGCGTTCGGCGATCTCGCGTTCGTAGAAAGCTTCGGGGTCGCCGGAGACGATGGCCTGCATGACAGGATGCAGCGGCTGATAGGTCTGGATCAGGCCGTGGCTTTTCAGGCCCGAGCGACCGGCGCGGCCGGTGACCTGAGACAGAAGCTGGAAGGTTCGTTCAGCGGCGCGCGGGTCGCCGTTGGCGAGACCGAGATCGGCGTCGACAATGCCGACCAGTGTCATATTGGGGAAATTGTGACCCTTGGCGACAAGCTGGGTGCCGATGACGATGTCAGCCTCGCCCTTGGCGATGGCTTCGAGTTCGAGCCTCAGCCGCTTGACGCCGCCGACGAGGTCGGAGGAGAGAACGATGATGCGGCGATCGGGAAAAGTCTTTTCGACCTCTTCGGCGATCCGCTCGACGCCGGGGCCGCAGGAGGCGAGGTGGTCGAGCGTGCCGCATTCCGGGCAGGCCTCGGGCGATTTCTCTGCATGGCCGCAATGGTGGCATTGCAGCATGCCGCGAAAACGATGCTCGACCAGCCAGGCGGAGCAATTCGGACATTGGAAGCGGTGGCCGCAGACGCGGCAGAGCGTCAGCGGCGCATAGCCGCGACGATTGAGGAAAAGCAAAGCCTGTTCGCCGCGCTCGACGGTCTTCTCTATGCCTTTTATCATAACCGGCGAGAGGAAACCGCCGCGGGCCGGCGGATGTTTGCGCATATCGACGAGATGCAGGTCCGGCAAGGCCGCGCCGCCGAAGCGGCTGGCGAGATGGACCTTCTGATACCGGCCCTGGTCGGCGTTGACACGGCTTTCGATCGAGGGTGTCGCCGACACCAGCACGACCGGAAAATCGCCGATCCGGCCGCGCACCACTGCCATGTCGCGGGCGTTGTAGAACACCCGGTCCTCCTGCTTGTAGGCCGGGTCGTGTTCCTCGTCGACGATGATCAGGCCGAGATTTTCGAAGGGCAGGAAGAGGGCGGAGCGGGCGCCGGCAACGACATGCACCTGGCCTTCGGTCGCCTGCCGCCAGACTTTTTCGCGCATGCGCGGCGACAGGTCGGAATGCCATTCAGCCGGCTTGGCGCCGAACCGGTCCTGGAAGCGTTCGAGGAAGGCAGGGGTCAGGGCGATTTCCGGCAGCAGGATCAACACCTGCTTGCCCTGCCGGACCGTCTCGGCGATCGCTTCGAAATAGACCTCGGTCTTTCCTGAGCCGGTGACGCCATCGATAAGCGTGACATCGAATTTTTGCGCGCGCACGGCGGCAATCAGGCAATCCGCTGCCTCGCGCTGGGTCTGTTCGAGCTTCGGTTCGGCGTAGTCCGGATCCGGCTCGGCGGTCACGGGCGGAGGTGGCAGGAAAATCTGTTCGAACACGCCATGCGATGTCAGGCCGTCGACGACAGAGGCGGAAACGCCGGCAGCATGGGCGAGTCCCGTCCGCGTCCAGGCCGGTGCTTCCTCGGCAAGCGCAATCACGCGCATCCGGGCAGGTGTCAGACGTTCCGGACGCATGTCGGTGAGGCGCAGGCCCTCGACCATCGGCTCGGGGTCGAAGGCAGTCGGCGCGCGCAGCGCCATACGTGCCACAAGGCCGGGCGGCGACAATGTATAGCTGGCTATCCAGTCCAGGAAGGTCTGCATATCGCCTGACAGCGGTGGGCAGTCGAAAACGGTGGTGATCGGCTTCAGCTTCTTCGGGTCGACATTGTCGTTGCCTTCATTTTTCCAGACGACGCCGAACACCTGGCGGGGTCCGAGCGGCACCTGCACGATCGAGCCTTCCTCGACATGCACGCCGTCCGGCACGAGGTAGGAATAAGGTTTTGGAACGGGTAGCGGGACCATCACCGGCACGGCTTTTGCCGGTTTCGGCGGGTCGAACAAATCCAGCGAATCTTTTGCCATCGCCGGACCATGCACTTGCTTTTGGGCAAAGAAAACATCAAATACGGGGGAAAGCGCGAGACCCAGGGAGCGAACGACCATGAAATTTTTCGTCGACACCGCAGACATCAAGGAAATCAAGGAACTGAACGATCTGGGTATGCTGGATGGTGTGACCACCAACCCGTCGCTGATCCTCAAGTCGGGCCGCAAGATCCTCGAAGTCACCAAGGAAATCTGCGACATCGTCGAAGGCCCGGTCTCTTCCGAGGTCACCGCGATGGACTATGAGGGGATGATGAAGGAAGCGGCTGTCATCTCCAAGATCGCACCGAACATCTGCATCAAGCTGCCGCTGACCTTCGACGGCCTCAGGGCGTGCAAGGCGCTGACCTCCGAAGGCCACAAGACCAATGTCACGCTCTGCTTCTCGGCCAACCAGGCGCTGCTCGCCGCCAAGGCCGGCGCGACCTTCATCTCGCCTTTCGTCGGCCGTCTCGACGACACCGCCATCGACGGCATGGAGCTGATCCGCGAAATCCGCCAGATCTACGACAATTATGGCTATGAGACCGAAATCCTCGCCGCCTCCATCCGCACGGTCAATCACGTCAAGGAAGCCGCGCTGATCGGCGCTGACGTCTGCACCGTGCCGCCGGCAACGCTCAAGGCGCTGATCAAGCATCCGCTGACCGATAAGGGCCTCGAACAGTTCATCGCCGACTGGGCCAAGACCGGTCAGTCGATCGCCTGATTTTTCAAGGCAACGCATCCACTGAACCCGGGCGGCTCATTCCTGCCCGGGTTTTTGTTTGTCCTTTGGCCTGTTCCACCGGGAACAGCGGCGCTGCGTATTTGCTGCGACAAGAGCGTCAACGGGCCGTAACAAACGGTTCGAAAACGAAACCTAAAGACAACAAAATGTTTGGAGTGTTCCCTATGAAAAAGTTCGCTATCGCCGCCCTGGCCGCCGTCATCGCCACTGTTTCGCTGTCCGCCACTGCCGAAGCCGGCTGGCGCTACCGCCATCACGGCTGGCATGGCCGCGTGTTCTTCGCGCCGCGCATCGTCGTGCGCCCGGCCCGTTTCGTCGTCGTCCACGACTACTGCTTCACCAAGAAGGTGTGGGCTTATGACAATTGGGGCAATGCCCATCTGCGCCGCGTCCGGGTTTGCCGTTGATCGCTTGCCGATGGAGTGAGGCTCGCCGCTTCACATGCCCGAAAGCCCGGTTCCTTCAAGGACCGGGCTTTTCCGTCGTCAGCGCTTGACCTGGGCCTGGCGCATCCGCTTCTCGATATGCCTGAGAACCAGCGACAGGCCGATAGTCAGCACCAGGTAGACATAAGCGACCATGGAATAGGTCTCGAAATAGCGGAAAGAGGTGGCGACGGAAATCTTCGCCGCCTGGGTGATGTCGGCGACACCGAGCACGGAGACCAGCGAGGAATCCTTGACCATGGCGACGAAGTCATTCGACAGCGGCGGGAAGATCACCCGCAGTGCCTGCGGAAAAATGATCAGGCGGAAGCGCTGGAAGCGGGAGAGCCCGAGCGCCTTGGCCGCCTCGACCTGGCCCTTGTCGACAGACTGGATGCCGGCACGAAAAATTTCGGCGATGAAGGCGGAATAGGCAACCGTCAACGCGATGATGGCCCGCCACATCAGCGACACCTCACGCACGAGCAGCGTATCGAGCATTCCCGCCCGGATCAGCGGTGCCGCCAGATAATTATAGGCGGCTACCACGGCCGGCGCGCCGACAAAGGCGACGTAGAAGAGCAGGACCAGAACCGGGATGCCGCGGATCAACTCGATATAGAAGCGGGAGAATTGCCTGAGCGACTTGAGATCGGAAAGGCCGCAGAGCGCGACCGCCAGGCCAAGCGCCACGGCAAGGGTAAAGGCGATCAGCGTCACAAGGACGGTGACTTCCAACCCGGTGGAGACGGCTGCGAAAATCTCGCGATAGAGATCGCTGCCGGCGATCAGGACGGCGGTGCCGACCCCGATCACGACGAGGGCGACCAGCCAATATGGAAAGTCGCCCGCGTCGGCAGATTGTGATGATTGGGGCGCCGACATCGAGACGGCGTTGTCGGTCTATTGGCCCATCTTGTAATCGAGGAACCACTTCTTGTTCAGCTTGTCGAAGGTGCCGTCGGCCTTCAGCGAGGCGATCGCCGCATTGACAGGCTTCTCTAGATCGGAGCCCTTGGGGAAAATGAAGCCGAAATCCTCGCTGCCGAGCGGCCCGCCGATCAGCTTGAGGCTGCCACTGGAGGCATCGACATAGCCCTTGCCGGCCGTACCGTCCGTCAGCACGACATCAACGTCGCCGGATTTCAATGCCTGGACCGTGGCGCCGAAGGTTTCGAACAGCTTTATCCGCGGATTATGCTCATTGCCGTCGAGCACGCTATAGACGGCGGTGTAGAATGGCGTCGTGCCAGGTTGGGCGCCGACCAGGCCATCCTTGAAGGCGGCGAAGCTCTTGGCTTCGGTGAATCGCTTCTCATCGCCGCGCACCAGCATGAACTGTTCGGAGCGCATATAGGGATCGGAGAAATCGACCTTCTGCTTGCGCTCGTCCTTGATGGTGATGCCGTCCATGCCGATATTGTACTGGTTGTCGGAGACGGCCTGGATCATCGCATCCCACGACGTGTTCTGGTATTCCACCTTGAAATTCAACCGCTTGGCGATCTCGTCCATCGCGTCATATTCCCAGCCGACCTGCTTGTTGGTCTTGGGGTCGACGAATTGCAGCGGCGGATAGGCGTTCTCAGAGACCACGACCACCTTGCGGCCCTTGAGGTCCGGCAGATCGGCGGCATGCGCGGCAAAAGGCGCTGCGATAACGGCGGCGAGGCCGAGAAGGAACGAGCGACGGAACGTCATGACGAAGGGCTCCCGAGATTGTGGCGGTTCCATGTCATAAAGATGAAGGGGTCGGCTTGGCAAGCGGCAAAGCGGAGCCGTGAGGAGCAACAGTCGCCGGACTGGGAGGGAGAATTTGTCTCAATCGCGGAGGCGCTGCACCTTGTCGAAGAATTTCAGCAGCTGGGCGAGCTCGTGGCCGCGCTTGAGGATGCGGCCCTGGGTGTTGACGATCGAAAAAGCACCCTGCTTGGCGGCGAATTTGGGGTTCTTCTCGATCTGGTAGAGCGGCAGGTCGCCGGAGCGCTTGAAGACCGAGAACACAGCCTTCTCCTTGAAGAAATCGATGGCGTAGTCACGCCATTCGCCTTCGCCGACCATTCGGCCATAAATCCTCAGGATCTGGTTGAGTTCGAGGCGGTGGAAGGTGATCGGCGCCGGATCGCGGGCATCGCGATAGTCCTTGAGATCGACCACCTGGCCTGCGGTGGTCGCTCCACTGTGCTCGGTCTGATCCGTCATGTCGTCCCTTACACGATGTTTCGCTGCCATTGCCGCTGCGATTCACCGGCGCGCCAATGACGAATTGATGACAGTTTGCCTGAAGAGGTCCGAATTGCAAGACCGATTTGATCGGTAATGTTCGGACTTCTGCGTCACATTGTCATGTGGGCACGGTCATTGCGGATGTCGAGGGGCCGAGGCGGGATGAGCCGTGACACGGCGTCACTGCGCGCCGAGCGCCGCATAGTTTTCCAGTATGGCGGCGCCGTAGATGCGGCCGGGATTGCCGTCCTTGTCATGCGCCTGCAACAGGATGGCGCAGCCGTCCTGGCCCTTTTTGGAAATCAACGCCGACGGCAGCTTGATGGTCATCGCCTTGCCATCCCACATGCCGACTGTTTCGAGCTTGGTTACGGCATTTCGGTAGGTTATCTGCTTGCCGGTATTCTCGCCCTTGGAGATCTCCACCGTGGTTTGCTTCTTGAAATAGGCCATCACGACATCGGCCTTGCCGACGCCGGAGCCGACCGTAATCGTCATCTCATCCTTCGTCAGGTCGGCATCAACGTCGACGGGCATGCCGTCGCCGTTCTTGCCCATGCGTTTGAGGTCGGCGAGGATCACGTTGGGATTGGTGGACTTGGCATCGGTCACACCGTTGAGCACGATCTGCGGCGTGAAGACGTTGTTGTTGCCAAGCATCTTCGCATAGCCATATTGGCGGTCGGTGTTTTCCTTCTGGCCGAGTGTGTCCTCCCAGCCGAGATAGTTCCAGTAGTCGATGTGGTAGGAGATCGCCACGACATTGCCGTCGCCGGCGATCTTGAAGAAAGCGGCGTCAGCCTTGGGGCAGGAAGAGCAGCCCTGTGAGGTGAACAATTCGACGACGCCCACCGGATGCGACTCCTTGACCTCTTCGGCCATGCAAAGCCAAGCCGGCGCTACCGCGAACAGGCAGAGCACAAGAGTTGAATAGAGTGGAAGCCGCATGGAAGTCCCTAGGTCCCGGATAACGGCCGACAGATGCACGCAAGATTGCGCGAGCCATGGCCTGCAATGCTCCAGCTATAGCCCAAGACGGCTTCACACCTAAATCAAAATCCCTTGATGGAAACCGGCTCAAAATTTTTGAATTGCATCGGAACCATTTTTCTTGACATACGTTAATTGCATCGGGGTTTCTACAACTTTGACGCTTGGGCGAAAAATCGCACTTTCCGCGTCAAAATTTTCCCTTTAGACATTTTTCGACATGATTTGCACGGATGCGGAGGTTGCATATGAGTATTTTGGACGAAACGGACCGCAGCCTCCTTGCCCTTCTGCAGAAAAATGACAGGTTGTCGCTCGCAGAGATTGGGCAAGAGCTGAAATTGGCTCCGTCCACCGTCAATGACCGCATCAAGCGCCTCATCCGCAATGAGATCATTTCGGGTTTCCACGCAGCCGTGAATCCGGAAAAAGTCGGGCTCGATCTGCTCGCCTTCGTCTTTGTCGGTTGGAATGAGCCCGAGGTGGAAGAGGCTTTCCTGCAAAAGGTCGCCAGCAGCGGGGCCGTGCTCGAATGCCATCATGTCACCGGCGCATGGAACTACCTGCTCAAGGTGCGGCTGCGCAACACGCGCGAGCTCGAACGCTTCCTGGCGCAGGAATTGAAGGGCATCGAGGGGCTGATGCGCACCGAGACCCTGATCGTGCTGTCGTCAGCCAAGGAAGTTTCGACGCTGGACGTCTGACAATCGCGTCTACTGAGGGTTTAGCGCATGTCGCCTGAAAGCGGGAACCGGTTTCAGAATAACGACATGCGCAAAACAAAAGTTTGGAGCGCGGTTCTGATTCCATCAGAACGCAAAGCGCTCTAAAGACCAAGAGGGCCGGCGCTTTCGCATCCGGCCCTCTTATCTGTGTCTCGCGAAGTCTATCAATTCAAAGAAAAGTGATCTCGTCACCCAGCGGCGTGCGCCTGATTCGCTTGCCGGTCAGCGCGAAGACGGCGTTGGCGAGCGCCGGCATGACCGGTTGCGCCGCCGGCGTGCCACCGAGACCGGGCCGGACAGCGTTTTTCAGCAGTTTCACGTGGATCGCCGGGATTTCCATTCGCTGGCGAATTTCGCGGCCGGTGGCTTCCCTGAGCGCGCGGCGGATATCGGCTTCGATCACCGCGCGGCGGATGTTGTCATCGGCAAGCGGGCCGGCATCGACGGCGCAATGGACCGCATCGACACGGATGCCCGCATCCTCTTCGGAAACCTCGATCACTTGTGCAACCCAACTGCCGTTTGAGAAGGCGAAGGCAAAGCCGCGCGCCTTGCCGTCGGCCACGGGTTCCTGCCAGTTCGACATGCGCGCCACGGCGTCGATCAGCCGGGTCGCCACCGGGTAGGGCGACATCAGGCGGCGGCGCAGTTCGAGTGGATCGGTGCCACCGGCATAGGCGATTTCGTCGAGCGTGCTTTCCTGGATAAAGGCATTGTAGGAAAGATCCTGCATGTCATCACGCAGTCTCGATCCAACGATATCGCTCGCCTGATCTTCAGCCCAGGCGCTCGGAGTTTCAGTGCTTTGAACGGATGCGCCATAGTCCGTCTTGGCCAATGTCCAGAACACGCTATGCATGAAAAATACCTCGTCATCTCTTGTGTTGACAAAATATCGAAAAATGTCAGAATGTCAAACATGGAAGCAACCGAAACACTCGACAAGCGAAAAATAATTCTGGAAGCGGCCTTCAAGGTGTTCCTTGCCTATGGCTTCCGGCGCACCACCATGGCCGACATCGCCGATGCGGCCGGGATATCGCGGCCGGCGCTTTATCTCGAATTCAAGAACAAGGCCGATATCTATCGTGCCGGCTTCATGTCGATGCTGGAGCGTACCTTCCGCAATGTCGACCTGGCGCTTTCGGGTCCGGGAAGCCTCTGTCCGCGGCTGGTGGCGGCACTGACCGTCGGCGTCATCGATCCGATGCGCCGAGTGCAGCAATCGCCTCATGGGGCTGAACTGTTCGAGGTCAAGCAGGAACTCGCCGGCGATCTCGGCCAGGACTGGAATGACGTGCTCGAGCAGAATCTCGACCGGGCACTGGCAGCCGCGCAGGCGAACAGCGAAATCTTCCTCGAAGACCATCGCGATCTCAAGCCTTGCGACCTCGCCCGGCTGATCGTCTCGGCCGTCGAAGGCATCAAGCGCCGCAAGAGCGACTGGCACGAAGCCGAGGCCGATATCGGCTGGCTGGTCGAGCTTCTGGTGCAGCCGCTGACCAGGCCGAACAAATCGGCGTCATGAATTCGCCGCAGCATTGACATTGGAGTGGTGCTGCGCCACCTCAATGCCAATCCCGTTGCTCGCGAGTTCTCCTGATGTCCGCACCCGAAGATTTCGACCCCAAGCCGCGCCGCGCAACCGTTGCCGTCAATGTCGGCGGCGTGATCATCGGCGGTGGCGCGCCGGTTGTCGTGCAGTCGATGACCAATACCGATACGGCCGATGTCGACGCCACAGTGGCGCAGGTCGCCGCACTTTCCCGCGCCGGCTCTGAGATCGTCCGCATCACCGTCGACCGTGACGAGAGTGCAGCGGCGGTGCCGAAGATCCGCGAACGTCTGCTCAGGCTCGGCATGGACGTGCCGCTGATCGGCGACTTCCACTATATCGGCCACAAGCTGCTCGCCGACCATCCGGCCTGCGCCGAAGCCTTGGCGAAATACCGCATCAATCCCGGCAATGTCGGTTTCAAGGACAAGAAAGACAAACAGTTCGCCGACATTATCGAGATGGCGATCCGGTACGACAAGCCGGTGCGCATCGGCGTCAACTGGGGTTCGCTCGACCAGGAACTGTTGACCGCGCTGATGGACAAGAATGCGGCTGAAGGCTCGCCCTTGACGGCGCGGCAGGTGACGCGCGAAGCGATTGTGCAGTCGGCGCTTTTGTCGGCTGAACTCGCCGAAGAGATCGGCCTGCCACGCAACCGCATCATTCTGTCGGCCAAGGTGTCCCAGGTCCAGGACCTGATCGCCTGCTATTCCATGCTCGCCGAGCGCTCCAACCACGCGCTGCATCTCGGCCTCACCGAGGCCGGCATGGGCTCGAAGGGCATCGTCGCCTCCTCCGCGGCCATGGGCTATGTGCTGCAGCAGGGGATCGGCGACACGATCCGCGTATCGCTGACCCCGGAGCCGAATGGTGACCGGACGCGCGAAGTCGTGGTGGCCCAGGAACTGTTGCAGGTCATGGGCTTCCGCCAATTTCTGCCCGTCGTCGCCGCTTGTCCCGGCTGCGGCCGCACGACATCCACCGTGTTCCAGGAACTGGCGCAGAATATCGAGCGCGATCTCCGTAAGAACATGCCGGTCTGGCGTGAGAAATATCCGGGTGTCGAAGCGCTCAACGTCGCCGTCATGGGCTGCATCGTTAACGGCCCGGGCGAAAGCAAGCATGCCGATATCGGCATCTCGCTGCCCGGCACCGGCGAAATGCCGGCCGCCCCGGTGTTTATCGATGGCAAGAAGGCGCTGACGTTGCGCGGGCCGAAGATCGCTGAGGAATTCGAGGCGCTGGTGGTCGATTATATCGACAAGAGGTTCGGGCGCGGAGCGCAGGCGGCTGAGTAGCCGAGGCTCTGCAAAGGACGATTGACACACGCTTTTCGTAATGAGTTACTGCGTGCATGGTCTTGGATGATTTGATCGGTATAGGTCTCTATACGCCTGCGGAAGCGGGAAGGCTTGTTCATGTCACATCCGCGAAGATTTCCAGATGGCTTAAAGGGCACCGTGTGGATGGCCAGTTCTACCCGGCTCTCTGGAAATCAGAAGTGTCTCTCGGCGATAATAAACTTTATCTCGGTTTCCGGGACCTGATGGAGGTTCGCGTTGCAGCTGCTTTCATTCAAGCTGGGGTCTCTGCCATCAAGGTCCGCGCTGCCATCGGCTTAGCTCGAGATGTCATCGGCCGCGATCACCCCCTGTCCACACATCAATTTCGAACAGATGGACGCGAGATTTTTCTTCAGCTCGCACAAGAGGATGCTGACGGCCAAGAACAGCAGCGGTTGCTGAATCTGTTTCGCCGGCAATACGAGTTTAAAGGATTTCTCGATCCGCTACTGAAGACCGTCGATTTTGGGCATGACGGCAGCCCTTTGGTCTGGTGGCCCGCGGGCCGCAGGCTCAATGTCGTCATCGATCCGGCCCGTTCATTTGGCCAACCAATCGATTCCATTTCCAGCGTTCCAACTTCTGTTCTCGCTGCGGCGGCGAAAATGCATGGCAATGTTCGCAAAGCTGCCCGGGACTATGACGTCAGCGAAACGTCTATACGTCATGCGTTGGAGTTTGAAACATCGATGGAGCAGCGGTTGGCAGCGTGAAAGTGCTTTTCGATAATTGCACGTCTCCGATTCTTGCCGCCACTCTCCACGGATTCATACAGCATGAAGGACACTCGGCCACCCATATCAGGGATGTAACCGGCCTTCCAAGCGGTCGCCATTCCAGCGATATTGAATGGATTGATTTCCTCAGGCGATCGAACGACGTGTGGATATTTGTTTCCGGCGATGTTCGAATTTTGAGGAATCCCGCGGAACGGGCCGCTTTGCGGTCAGCCGGGCTTCACGGATCCATACTGGCGGCCGCCTACCAGAACACCCCGATGCATCAGGTCGCTTCTATCTTGATCTGGCGGTGGCCGGAAGTCGTCAAGATAATCGAGCTCATCGAGCCGCCTTCGATGCATGAAATTCCGATCAATAAAAACTCGAAACTCCGGCCTCTCCCTTTATAGGCGCTAAACCTATACTCCTGCCGTCAGCATCTTGACGCCGGCGAAGGCGAAGAAGGCGCCCATGCAGGCCTCGATATAGCGGCGCGCCTTGCGATAGCCTCTGACCACGGGCGAGGCGGAGAACATCAGCGCCATGGCATTGAGTGAAACGAGGCCGATCGTCAGGCAGCCGGCGACATAGACCGCCATGATGCTCGACGGCGCACCGGCCGGCAGGCCGAGCGATACCAGCGAAATCCAGATGAACACGGCCTTGGGATTGGTGAGATGCAAGGCGAGGCCCTTGAGGTAAAGCCGCCTCAGGCTCTCCGCATGCAGATCGGCGGCATTGCGCAGGGTGTCGTCGCGGGAAGCGGCGCGCTTGAAGGCCTTCCAGGCGAGATAGAGCAGGTAAAGTCCACCGGCTATCTTGATGACCACCAGCAGTTCCGCATAGGCCGACAACACCGCCGCCAATCCAATGGTGGAGAGCGTTGCCCAGCAGAGCGAACCCGTCATCACGCCGGTGGCAAAGGCCATGCCGGCATTGCGGCCCTTGTTCATCGACGTGTTGATCAGCGCCAGAACGGCCGGGCCAGGGCTGACGACGGCGATGAAATAGGCCGACCAGGCGACGGCGAGGTATGGCAGGTAGTGATGGAGGTTCATAATCTAGGTCCGGATTGGCAATTCCGAATATACGCCTGCCGGGATTCGTTGAAAAACGATTAGAATTGGCGCGTCCATAAGCGAAGTTGATGCGAGGCCCTTTCATAGCGCACCGATAGGTCTCGGCATCCGTGGAAAATCACGCTCGATCTGCCGTCACGGCACGAATTCGACCAATGTGTGGTCCTCGCCCTCGAGCTCCTTATCTATGATCACGGCAATCCTCGTCCAGTCGCCGCCGGCAAGGCCGGCTCCAATCTTGGGATAGCCGATGCGCAAGCCGGAAAACCTGCTTCGTACTGTCTTCATCACCCCTCGGATGGCGTCGTAATCAGCTCTGACGCCTTTGCCTTTGTAATCGAACTGTGTGTAGCCATTGACGACGACGAGACGGCGGCCATCGATATCGACCTCTGCGGTAGAAACCGTACCCAGCTTGTCGCGGGCGCCGGGCTCAGTGGTGCGATCTGCTGCGTAGGCCTGGGGGAATTGTTGCTTGATGGCCAAGGCAATGCCTTTGCCCATGACGCATTGGCAATTGCAGCCATGGATGATGACATCGAATTCACCATCCCGCGCAAGCCGGATTAAATCGCCACGGATGGATTGCATCGTTCGCCTCTCCAGGAAGTCGAAATGAAAAACGCCGGGCATCTCATACCCGGCGTTTCAACTCAGAACTTGCGTTCGATCAGGCAGCCAGATCGCGCAACACCGTCTGCAGGATGCCGCCGTTGTGGAAGTAATCGATCTCGTCCAGCGTATCGATGCGGCAGATAATCGGGATGTCCTTCACGGAGCCATCGCCGTAGGTCACATGAGCGACCGTCTTCTGGCGTGGCTTGATTTCGGCGAGGCCTTCGATCGTCACCAGTTCGTCGCCCTTGAGGCCGAGCGAGGCCCAGGTCGTGCCTTCCTCGAAGACGAAGGGGACGATGCCCATGCCGACCAGGTTGGAGCGATGGATGCGCTCGAAGGACTGTGCGACCACGGCGCGGACGCCGAGCAGGTTGGTGCCCTTGGCCGCCCAGTCGCGCGACGAGCCGTTGCCATATTCGACGCCGGCGAAGATCACCAGCGGCACGCCTTCGGCCTTGTACTTCATCGCCGCATCGTAGATCGACATCTCTTCCTTGGACGGATAGTGGATGGTGTAGCCACCTTCCTTGCCGTTCGGGCCGAGCATGTGGTTGCGGATGCGAATATTGGCGAAGGTGCCGCGCATCATCACTTCATGATTGCCGCGGCGCGTGCCGTACTGGTTGAAGTCGGCCACCGGGACGCCATGGTCGATGAGATAGGTGCCGGCCGGAGAGGCCGCCTTGATCGAACCGGCCGGAGAAATGTGGTCGGTGGTGATCTTGTCGCCGAATAGACCGAGCACGCGCGCACCCTTGATGTCGGTGACGCCGCCGGCCGTCTTGGTCATGCCGACGAAGTAAGGCGGGTTCTGCACATAGGTCGACTGGTCATCCCAGGCATAGGTGTCGCCGGCCGGGATCTGCACGGACTGCCAGTTGGCGTCACCCTTGAACACGTCGGCATATTTCGCCGCGTAGAGTTCGCGGGTGACGTATTTCATGATGAATTCCTGGATTTCCCGCGTGGTCGGCCAGATGTCGCGAAGGTAGACCGGCTGGCCGGACTGGTCCTCGCCGATCGGCTCCTTGGTCAGGTCCTTCTGCACCGAGCCGGCGAGCGCATAGGCGACGACGAGCGGCGGCGAAGCCAGGTAGTTGGCCTGCACGTCCGGAGACACGCGGCCCTCGAAATTGCGGTTGCCGGAGAGAACGCCGGCGACGATCAGGCCCTTGTCGTTGATCGTCTTGGAGATCGGCGCCGGCAGCGGGCCGGAATTGCCGATGCAGGTCGTGCAGCCGAAACCGACGAGGTTGAAGCCGAGCGCATCGAGGTCCTTCTGCAGGCCGGACTTGTCGAGATATTCGGCGACCACCTGTGATCCCGGTGCCAGCGAGGTCTTGACCCAGGGCTTGGATTTCAGGCCCTTGGCGACGGCGTTGCGGGCGAGCAGGCCGGCCGCGATCAGCACCGACGGGTTGGAGGTGTTGGTGCAGGAGGTGATGGCGGCAATGGCGACGTCGCCATGACCGAGATCGAAATCCGTGGTCTCAACCGCATAACGGGTGTTGAGCTGGCCGGGCTTCTTATAGTCGCCTTCAAGGGCGGCAGCGAAGTTCGGCGCAATGGTCTCGAGCGCCAGACGGCCTTCCGGACGCTTCGGGCCGGCCATGGACGGCACGACTTCGCCGAGATCGAGTTCCAGCGTGTCGGTGAAGACGAGATCGGAACCGTCGCCGGTGCGCCACATTTCCTGCGCTTTGGAATAGGCCTCGACCAGAGCGATGCGGTCGGTTTCGCGGCCGGACATGGTGAGGTAATTGATGGTCTCGGCATCGACCGGGAAGAAGCCGCAGGTCGCGCCGTATTCCGGACCCATATTGCCGATCGTGGCGCGGTCGGCGAGCGACATATTGTCGAGACCGGGGCCGAAAAATTCGACGAATTTGGAGACGACGCCCTTCTTACGCAGCATCTGCACGACTGTCAGTACGAGGTCGGTGGCGGTGACGCCTTCCTTGAGCTTGCCGGTCAACTTGAAGCCGATCACTTCCGGCAGCAGCATGGAGACGGGCTGGCCGAGCATGGCGGCTTCCGCTTCGATACCGCCGACGCCCCAGCCGAGCACGCCCAAGCCGTTGATCATCGTGGTATGCGAATCAGTGCCGACGCAGGTGTCGGGATAAGCGACCGTGTCGCCATCCTCTTCCTTGGTCCAGACGGTCTGGCCGAGATATTCGAGATTGACCTGATGACAGATGCCGGTGCCGGGCGGCACGACGCGGAAATTCTTGAACGCCTGCTGGCCCCATTTGAGGAAGCGGTAACGCTCGCCGTTGCGCTGGTATTCGAGCTCGACATTCCGGGCAAAGGCCTGCGGCGTGCCGAATTCGTCGACGATGACGGAGTGATCGATGACGAGGTCGACGGGCACGAGCGGGTTGATCTTCTCAGCGTCGCCGCCGAGCGCCTTGATGCCGTCACGCATGGCCGCGAGATCGACGACGGCGGGAACGCCGGTGAAATCCTGCATCAGCACGCGGGCGGGGCGATAGGCGATTTCGTATTCGGTCAGGCCTTTGTTAACCAGCCATTCGGCCACGGCCTTGATGTCGTCCTTGGTGACGGAACGGTCATCCTCGTTGCGGAGCAGATTCTCCAGCAACACCTTCATGGAATAGGGAAGCTTAGAAATACCGGCCAGCCCGTTGGCTTCCGCCTTCGGCAGGCTGTAGTAGACATAGTCCTTGCCGTTCACGGTGAGGGTGGAGCGACAATTGAAACTATCGAGGGATTGAGACATAGATAGACCCGTTTCGTCTGATCGTCTGAACTGACGTGCGAACGCCCGGCGCGAACGCGCCTATGGGATGCGGGTGCAACCATTTCCGCTGTCCGCACGTAGAATTGCCAACAGCAATTCCAAGTTCGGCGCTTGGATGATATTCACGCCGGCTGCTGGCGCGATTGCAGAACCTATAGATAATTTCTAAACAAGGTTCCATACGTACAAAGGTCTAGGACGAAATTTTTTGCATTGCGGCGAAAGCGCCGGGCGGAGGTTTGGGTGATACAGCTGGACGTCCGTGAACTCGCAGCGTTGCGGGGCGAGGAGCGGATATTTTCCGGCATCACGTTTTCGCTTTCCGCCGGCGACGCACTGGTCGTCACCGGGCGCAACGGCTCAGGAAAATCGACGCTGATCAGGACGATTGCGGGCCTGTTGCCGAAAGATTCGGGCGCGTTCGAGGTCAGCTTGAACGGCGAAAAAATCCCGCGGGCGGCGGAAACATGCCATTATCTCGGCCATCGCAATGCCATGAAGCGGGAATTGTCGGTCGAGGAGAACCTGGTTTTCTGGAAGCGATTCCTCGGTGACTTCGAGGGTGGTGTCGGCATGGAGCCGGAGGCGGCGGCCGAGGCGCTGGGGCTGGCCACGATCCTGCATCTGCCCTTCGGTTATCTCTCCGCCGGCCAGCAGCGACGCATGGCGATGGCAAAATTGCTGACCGCCTGGCGGCCGATTTGGCTATTGGACGAGCCGACGGCTGCACTGGATGTGCAGTCGGAGGAGATTTTTGCGGGGCTGATGCGGGCGCATCGGGAAAAGGGTGGAATTGTGATTGCGGCGACGCATCAGGAATTGGGGCTGGAGGGGGCCAAGGGGCTGGTGATGAAGGGGTTCGAGTATGGGGAGAGTGTGTATTGATTTCCTCCGCTTCGGCCTGGGTCTACCCCCCTCTGTCCTGCCGGACATCTCCCCCACAAATGATGGGGCTATCGCATATGGCGAAAGACCCTCTCTGTCCTGCCGGCCATCTCCCCCACAAGGGGGGAGAGGACTCGCGGCACTCGCCCTGCCTCAATTGGGGCACAGCGGAGCCGCGGGTTAAGCCCCTCCCCCTTGTGGGGAGGGGTTGGGGAGGGGTTTTCACATCATCTGCGACTGCTCTGCTACAAGAAGGGAGGGCGACACGCGTCGCCTCAACCACTCTCCCCCCTTGTGGGGGAGATGCCCGGCAGGGCAGAGGGGGGTGCCGCCAAGCACTCCGCGGCCTCGCATGATCTCCCTCTTCATCCGCGACCTCAAACTCGGTTTTCGCGCCGGCGGCGGTGTTCTGACCGGCGTGCTGTTCTTCATGACCATCGTCGCCGTCATCCCCTTCGGGGTCGGACCCGATCTCAATCTTCTCTCCCGCATCGGCCCGGCCATCCTCTGGGTCGGCGCTCTGCTTGCTTCACTGCTCGGTCTCGACCGTCTGTTCCAGGCCGAGCGCGAGGACGGGTCGCTCGACCTCTTGATGATGCAGGAAACACCGCTACCCTTCATCGTCTTCATCAAATGCCTGGCGCACTGGGTCTCCGCAGTGCTGCCGCTGGTGATCGCCTCGCCGTTGCTCAGCCTGTTCATGAACCTGAATGAGATGGCGATCGGCGCTTTGGCGCTGACACTGTTCGCCGGCTCGCCGGCGATAACCTTCATTGGTGCGGCGGGCGCTGCGGTGGCCGTGGCGTTACCGCGTGGCGGGCTGATCGTTTCAATCCTCATCCTGCCGCTGACCGTTCCGGTCCTGATTTTCGGTGTCTCAGCCACTTATGCGGCGGTCGAGGAGCCGGCGCCGTTTCTGCCACCCTTCCTGGCCTTGGTGGCGCTCAGCCTGTTCTTTGCGGTGATTGGCCCGATCGCCGCGGCCTTAGCGCTGCGCGCCTCATCCGAATGACGCCAATGTGAGGCCCCATTGACCCGGATCAATTGCAGCCTTCGGCCAAACAAGATAAGAGAGCGGGCATGACCGAAACCACCGTCGCGCCTTCGAAACTGACCTCGCTTGCCAATCCGACGCGGTTCATCGCGGTGGCCGGAAAAGTCCTGCCCTGGCTCGCAGGATTGACGGTTCTTTGTTTCATCGTTGGCGTCTATTTGAGCTTCTCGACCGAGGGTGACTATCAGCAGGGTGAGACGGTTCGGATCATGTATATCCACGTGCCGTCGGCCTGGCTGTCGATGATGTGCTACACGATCATGGCGGTCGCGGCGCTCGGCACGCTCGTCTGGCGGCATCCGCTGGCCGATGTCGCGGCGAAGACTGCGGCCCCCATCGGGGCCGCCTTCACATTCCTAGCACTGGTCACCGGTTCGCTCTGGGGCAAGCCGATGTGGGGCACATGGTGGGTGTGGGATGCGCGGCTGACCTCGGTCTTCATCCTGTTCCTGATGTATCTCGGCCTGATCGCCTTCAATCGGGCGATGGATGATCCCGGTCGGGCCGCGCGGGTCAGCGCGGTGATGATTCTCGTCGGCTTCGTCAACATCCCGATCATCAAGTTCTCGGTCGATTGGTGGAACACGCTGCACCAGCCGGAAAGCGTCTTCCGCCTCGATGGCCCGACGATCGACCCGGAATTTCTCAGGCCGCTGCTGATCATGGCTGTGGCCTTTACGCTGTTGTTCTTCACCCTGCATCTGATGGCAATGCGCAACGAAATCTGGCGCCGCCGGATTGCCGTGATGCGCCGCAACGCCGCCCGCGCCGCGCAGGCCGGAGGCGAAGCACGATGAGCCATGCTTTTTACGTCTATTCCGCCTGGGGCATTTCCGTCGTGGTGCTGGCCATCACCATCGGGGTGATCCTGTTCGATAGCGGCCGTTTGCAGCGCGAGTTGAAGCGGCTTGAGGCGCAGGGCATCCGCCGCCGCTCTGCGGAGCCAGCGACGGGAGACCGGACGTGAGTTCCGAAATAAAAGCAGAGCGTACGCCGGGAAATCGTTTGGGCAGAATCGCGCCGCTGATTGTCGTATTGATCGTTCTCGCAGGATTTGGCGTGGTCATTAAAGAGCAATTCGAAGGCAAGGATATGTCTTCATTGCCCTCCGCTTTGCTTGGTAAAGAGGCACCCGCCCTGAATCTCGCCGCTCTCGATGGCGCCATTTCCAACGGCAAGCCGGTGCCGGCGCTGACGTCGGCGGCGATCAAGGGCAAGCTCACGCTCGTCAATGTCTGGGCCTCCTGGTGCATTCCGTGCCGCCAGGAGCATCCGGTGATTCTAGGGTTGTCACGCGACGATCAGCTTAACATCGTCGGCATCAACTACAAGGATCGACCGGACGCCGCGCTTGGCTTTCTCGGCGAACTCGGCAATCCGTTCAAGGCAATCGGCGTCGATCCCAAAGGTGCTGCGGCGATCGACTGGGGTGTTTACGGCGTGCCGGAATCCTTCCTCGTCAGCCCTTCGGGCGTGATCCTTTACAAGCATGTCGGGCCGTTCGACGACAATTCCGTGCAGAACGAGTTGCTGCCCGAGGTGGAGAAGGCGCTGGGCAAGAAGTCGAGTTCCTGACCTATGCGTCGCCGATTCATCCCGAGCAGGCCGACGCAGTCGTCTCGCTATCAGCTCCGGAGCTCGCCAAATACACGTGATGACCGGGAAGAACTCTGGGACCTTTACCATGATGATGCATGGGCGCCTAACACCGCCCCGATGCGATCGTTGAAGGTTTCAGACCAGGTATCATGTTGCGGCCTTTGGTGCGCCTGACGGGATTCGAACCCGCACTGGTTACCCAACACGTTTCCCGGATGAAATACACGGAGATCATCCAGTAGTCCCTGCACGTCTACCTATTCTTCCGACACAGGCGCCCACGAAGGGTAGCTCTTTATTTTTTCTGTCGCAACAGCGTTAGTTCGATCACTTCTGCCCTGATCTCCTGGCCCGTACGGACCGAGGAATTCCGTGATTATGAAGTTCGGCGAATTGATCTTTACGAGCTCGTTGAAGAGTTTCTGAGCAGCTTCGAAAAGGGCACGCTCGTTGGCGTCTTCCCGGTGCAGTCCGTCGGAAGCATGCCCGTCACGGCTGACCAGTTCAGAGATTTCCTGCAGCAGGAACTGGACCGATGTTGAGTGCTGATGTGCTTTTTGAGGTGCAGCCGAGCCGACTTGCCGCCTGAACCCTACAACGCAGACTGCCAAGCCTTGATCGCCTCGATCGGCCAGATCAGCATGATCACGTTGAGCGTCAAATTATCACGGATGAGGACGCCGGTCGCAATCTCGGCTGTCAGCGCCAGAGTAACCGTCAGCCAGATCGGCAGCCGCCATGCCAACAGGAAGCCGATGGCCATGAACACCGTGTCCATCGACGAATTGAGGATGGAATCGCCGACATAGTCATAGGCGATGGTGCCGGCGCGGTAGCGGTCGATGATGATAGGGCTGTTTTCCAGGATTTCCCAGGCGGTTTCGATCAGCGCGGCGATGCCGAGACGCAGTGCGATCGGCTGGCGACGCAGGAAGAGCCAGGTCAGGCCGTAGAACAGAAAGCCGTGAATAATGTGGCTTGGCGTATACCAGTCGGAAATCTGCTGGGAATTGCCGGAAGAGTGGACCGCGGGCTCGAACAGTTTGATCGTGCCGCAGGCGCAGGTCCAGACGCGGCCCATCTGGTGTTCGGTGACGATCTGGACCAGCAGAATGGTCAGAAGAATCAGCAGGCTATAGGCGATCTGCCGCCGCCAATCCACATGGCTTTCAACCATTCGCGTCCTTGCCTTCGAGCGAATGCTTCATGATCAGCGGCAGCTGGGTGAGCGTGAACAGGAAGGTGATGGGCATTGTGCCCCAGACCTTGAAGTTGACCCAGAGATTGTCCGCCGCCTTGACGTCCGGCAGGTAATACCAGTTGGCGCTGCGCCAGACGAGTTCGTTGAGGATAGCCAGAAAAACGAAGAACAAGCCCCAGCGCAGTGTCAGCTTGTTCCAGCCTTCATCGTCGAGCTGGAAGGCGGAGTTGAAGACATAGCCGAGCAGCGAGCGGCCGAAGGCGAGGCCGCCCAGTAGCACGATGGCGAACAGGCTATTGATGATCGTCGGCTTCATTTTGATGAAGGTCTCGTTCTGCAGATAGATCGACAGTGCCCCGAAAGTCAGCACGACGACGCCCGAAACGAGTGGCATCAGCGGCAATTTGCCGATCACCAATTTGGAGACGACCAACGAAATGACGGTCGCGGCCATGAACAAAGCGGTGGCGACGAAAAGCGGTCCGCCGAGTGACGCAAAGAACGGAAATTTCTTGGCGAGTGTCTCGCCATAGGCATTGCCGAAGAAGAAGACGAGCAGTGGGCCGAGTTCCAGCGCCAGTTTCAGCGCCACGTTTTCCTTCGCCTGCGCCTGTGGCAGCTTGGTTTCGATGTCTCCGGCCATTGTCGTCTTTTCCATGAATATCAGCCGCCTCGCTATAGTCGGATGCGTAACGGCTGGAAAGCGCTATTTGTTCGCGGGAATGCCGGCGATCGCCTCGGCGAAATCCCTGGCATTGAAGGGTTCGAGATCGTCGACGCCTTCGCCGACGCCGATGAAATAGACCGGCAGCTTGTGCTTGGCGGAGATGGCGACGAGAATGCCGCCGCGCGCGGTGCCGTCGAGCTTGGTCATGATCAGGCCGGAGACGCCCGCAATGTTGCGGAAGATTTCCACCTGGCTCAGCGCATTCTGGCCGGTCGTGGCGTCGAGCGTCTGCAGCACGGTGTGCGGCGCGTCGGGATCGAGCTTGCCGAGCACGCGGACGATCTTTTCGAGCTCGGCCATCAGCTCGGTCTTGTTCTGCAGCCGGCCGGCAGTGTCGATGATCAGCACGTCGTGGCCGCTGGCAAGCGCCTTTTCATAGGCTTCATAGGCAAGGCCGGCGGCATCGGCGCCCAGCTTGGTCGAGACGATGTCTGCGCCGGTACGGTTTGCCCAGATATGCAACTGCTCGATTGCCGCAGCGCGAAACGTGTCGCCGGCGGCGAGCATGACCTTTAGGCCGCTACGCGTCAGCTTGGCGGCGAGCTTGCCGATCGTGGTGGTCTTGCCGGTGCCGTTAACGCCGACGACGAGGATGACATGCGGCTTGTGCTTCAGGTCGAGTTCCAGCGGCTTGGCGACCGGCGACAGGGCTTTGGTGATTTCGCCGGCCATGATGCGGGTGACGTCTTCACCGGAGACATCCTTGCCATAGCGTTCCGAGGCGAGCGTATCGGTGATCCTGAGCGCTGTCTCGACGCCGAGGTCGGCCTGAATCAGCAGGTCTTCGAGATCCTGCAGCGTCTCGTCGTCCAGCTTGCGCTTGGTGAACAGCGAGGTGATCTGCGAGGTCAGCTGGGCGGAGGTGCGGGCGAGGCCTGAGCGGAGGCGCTCCAGCCAGGAGCGGCGACGCTCCGGTTCGACGGGCGCGTCCGTTTGCGCAATCCGGTCGGCGGCGCTGGCGAAGCCGGCCGGGAGGATTCGTTCGCCGGATTCCGGCCATTCCTTCGGGCTCTCGGGCTCAGCAATAATGGGTGCGACAGGCGTCGACGGCTCCGCTGTCGGCGGTTCTTCATCCTCGATCGCCTGGCTGAATTCGGCTACCGAGTCGGCCTGGGCATCCGCCTCATCTGCCAGGTCATTGTCCTGCTCATCCAATTGATCAGGGATGATGAGCGTTTCGGCGGCTTCCGGCAGATCGCTGTCGTCGATGGGTTCCTGAATGGCGACAGGCTCATTAGAGTCTTCAGGCGTGGTCGCCGGCTCTTCCTCGATCGTCTCCTCGAAGGCAGCGATCGAATCGGCCTGCGCCTCCAGCTCAGACGCCACGTTCTCCTCGTCCTCGCGGTCAAGGTGATCGGGGACAATCAATGTTTCCGCGGCCTCGGGTAGACCGTCATCCGCCAGGGCGCCGGACTTTGCCTCCTCGACGGGAGTTGCCGGTTTCTCCTCCTTGCCGAAAGAAAAGATCTTCTTGATGAAACCGAGCGCCATGAATTCGTCCCGTCAGGCTGCTTCGCGCAGCGCTTCTGCGATCAGATGCTTGCCATTGTGGGCTGCAATGCGCGCGCGTGCAAGCGTGCGCGGCGGTAGGCCCATGCCATCGACAAGTGTGAAATTTTCCGTATGCGCCATGCCGGTGTTTTCGACAAGCATGCTGACACTCTTGCCGACCATGCCGGCGAGATGGGCGGCGTGAAGCGCCTCGCCCTTGGCGCGCAGGCGGGCGGCGCGGTCCTTGATCAGGCTGCGGTCCAATTGCGGCATGCGTGCGGCGGGTGTGCCTGGGCGCGGCGAATAGGGGAAGACGTGCAGCTTGGCGATGCCGCACTGCTCGGCCAGCAGAACCGAGTTCTCGAACATGTCTTCGGTTTCGGTCGGAAAGCCGGCAATGATGTCGGCACCGAAGCTGATCTCCGGCCGCAGGCTTTTCGCGCGCGCGGTGAAGGCGATGGCATCCTCGCGGCTGTGGCGGCGCTTCATGCGCTTGAGGATCAGGTTGTCGCCATGCTGCAAGCTGAGATGCAGATGCGGCATGAAGCGCGGCTCGTCGGCAATCAGGTCCCAGAGATGATCGTCGGCCTCGACGCTGTCGATAGAGGACAGTCTCAGCCGGCTGATTTCGGGCACATGCTTGAGAATCGACTTGCCGAGTTGCCCGAGCGAGGGCTGGCCGGGCAGGTCGGCGCCATAGCTGGTGGCGTCGACGCCGGTCAGCACGATTTCGCGATAGCCGCTCTCGGCCAGCATCTGCGCCTGGTCGACGACGGCGCCCATCGGCACGGAGCGGGAATTGCCGCGGCCATAGGGGATGATGCAGAAGGTACAGCGATGGTCGCAGCCGTTCTGCACCTGGATGAAAGCGCGGACATGGCCGTCGATCAGCTTTACCATCTGCGGCGCGGTCTCGCGCACGCTCATGATATCGTTGACGACGAGTTTTTCCGAGGCGGCGACGCCGAAATCGGGCAGGGCACGATAGTGCTCGGCCTTCAGCTTTTCCTCGTTGCCGAGCACGGCATCGACTTCAGGCATCTCCGCGAAGGCTGTACCTTCGGTCTGGGCGCCGCAGCCGGTGACGATGATCCGGGTTTCGGGGTTTTCGCGGCGAGCGCGGCGGATTGCCTGGCGGGCCTGGCGGATCGCTTCGCCGGTGACGGCGCAGGTGTTGAAAATGAGCGCGTTGTTGAGGCCGGCTTTGCCCGCCTCCGCCTTGATGATTTCGGATTCATAGGTGTTGAGCCGGCAGCCGAAGGTGATGACGTCGACGCCAGTCACTGGGCTGCTTCCCCCTGAGCTGCCGCCTCCCGGACATCACGCATATAGGCGCCGGTCGCGGGATCGAGCGTGCCCGACCATTCCCATTCCGCCGCACCCGTCATCACCACATGATCGTCGTCGCGCCAGAGGATGCGAACCATACCGCCGCTCGGCACGGTGATCTCAACGTTGCGGCCGGTACGATCGGTACGGGCGGCGGAGACGCCGGTGGCGCAGGCGGCCGAACCGCAGGCAAGCGTCAGGCCCGCGCCGCGCTCCCAGGTGCGGATATCGATCTCGTCCTTCGACTTGACGCGGGCGATGGTGATGTTGGCGCGCTCCGGAAACATCGGATGGTTTTCAAGCAGCGGGCCGAAGCGCTCGAGCTCATAGTCCCAGACATCCTTGTCGACCCAGAAGATCGCATGCGGATTGCCCATCGAGGCGACCGAGGGCGAATGCAGGACGGGATTGTCGATCGGGCCGATCTGCAGTTCGATATGGCGCGTGTCGTGGAACTCTTCCGACAACGGAATCCTGTTCCAGGCGAATTCCGGTCTGCCCATGTCGACCGAGATCAGGCCATCGTCATGCTCCTCGGCATTCAGGATGCCGGCGATGGTCTGGAAGGTGAAAGTCTTGCGGCCGGTTTCGGCAGCCAGCGCCTGAACGACACAGCGCGTACCGTTGCCGCAGGCCTGGGCAAAGCTGCCGTCGCAATTGAGAATATCGATCCAGGCGTCGGTGCCCTCGGCCTTCGGGTCGTAGATCGCCATGATCTGGTCGAAAGCGGTGTCGGGATCGGCGGCCAGTGCGATGGCAGCCTCGGGCGTGACCTTGTCCTTGCGGCCACGCATGTCCACGACCAGGATTTTGTTTCCCAGTCCGTTCATCTTGGCGAAGGCTATGTCGGTGGTCATCTGCTTAAGGCCGCGACAATTCAACAGTTAGTGTGAATATCAACATTTTGTTGAATTTCTATATGGAGGAAAGCTGGTCGAAATGCCAGCCCTGCACCCGAATCAGATTTCCGGCACATCGAAGGCTTCGCCCGGTCTCAGGGCGCGGAATTTTTCAGGCCCGATACCAGCCTTTTCCAGCGCGGCGTCAAGCGCTTTGACCGGTTCTTCGACATATTCGTCGGTCAGCTTGAACGTCCCCCAGTGATGGCCGACTGCATGCGCGGCGTTTGCGAGCTGCATGCCGGCAATCGCCTCTTCCGGGTTCTGGTGCTGCGGTTTCATGAACCATTGTGGCTCATAAGCACCGATCGGCAGGATGGCGAGGCGGAAGCCGCCGTGCTTTTTCGCTGCCGCACGATAATTGATGCCCTCGTGGAAGCCGGTATCGCCAATATGGTAGATTTTGCCGGCTGGCGTCTCGATTACGAAGGCCGCCCACAGCGCCATGCGGCGGTCGCGTGAACCGCGTGCCGACCAATGGTGACAAGGTTCGGTGTGGATGACAATGCCGTTGCCGCCCAGTCGTGTGGCGTCATCCCAATCCGTCACGGTGATCCTGGCATCCGGCGCGGCCCTGCGGATGAGCACGTCATTGCCGAGTGGCGTGACGATCTGCGGCTTGTGCCGTGAATGCAGCGCCTTCAGCGACGCCAGGTCGAGATGGTCATAATGATTATGGGTCACGAGGATGAGGTCGATCGGCGGCAAGTCGTCGAGCGATACGCCTGGCGGATTGCGCCGCTTCGGCCCGATGAAGGAGAAGGGGCTGACGCGCTCGGACCAGACCGGGTCGGTGAGGATATTGACACCGGCCACCTGGATCAGCAGGCTGGCATGGCCGATCATCGTCACCCGGAGGCCGGTACCCCTCACCTGTGGCTCGGGCTTCGCGCCGGCAAATGGACTCGGATAGAGTTGCGGCCATGTCTCGCCTCGGCCGTTCATCTGCCATTTCAAGAGCTCCCGGAAGCCGAGCGGCTTGATGCCGCCGGGATTGAAGAAGCGCCGGCCGTTGAAATGGTCGGATTTCGGTCCGTTGTAATATATATTATCCGGCATGCTGCTCCCGCGTCGCTCTGTCCATTGCCTGCTCCACCAAGCTATGTAATTGCTTGCATGATAAAATTCGAATGCAAGCGGACTTAAATGATCGAATTCGACAAACTGATCTATCTCGACGTCTACAAGACAGGCAGCACGCATGTCTTCGATGTCCTGAAGAAGGTTACCGGCAAGAAGCCGGTCAAGGTCAGCCGGCATTCGTCGATCACCGAAGTCCATCCGCTGCGCTGGAAGGGCGGTAAGTTTGTCTTCGCTACGATCCGCAATCCCTGGGACTGGTATGTCAGCCTCTGGTCTTTCGGCACCAACGAGGACAAATCCTTCTACCAGGCCGTTGTCGAGGCGGCAGGCCCGGATCTGGCGCCGAGGCTTTATGATCATGCCAATCCTTCAGTCTCCTTTCCGCTCTGGCTGAAGTCGATCCACGACCCGGCCTTTATCGCCAGAATGAAAGGCAAGACGCTGGCGACATCGCGCATGACCGAGGTTGCCGGCGTTTATACCTATCGCTTCATGCGCATCACGACGCCGTTTCCATCGATGTTCGTGCGGAAATGGAATCTCGGTTCGATCGATAAAGCCATCGCCTATCAGCAGCGCTGGGCGATGTACGATGAGATCTACAAGAGCGAGATGCTTGATGAGACGCTGCAAAAATTCGTCGGCGAGCGCGGCGCACAATTGGGCTTCAAGGAAAATGCGCTCAAGATCGTCAAGCGCAACGAGGCTGAACACAAGAATACCTCAGTGCGCAAGCTCGCGACCTATCGGGATTATTACACCGACGAGCTGATAGAACTTGTCGCCAAGCGCGACCGGCTGATCGTCGATATGTTCGACTATCAGTTCTGAATAGCCCCAGCGGACGAAAAAACCACCGGCGCTTGACTTTCCCAGGTATTTACTGTTTAAGCCCGCCCGATCTGCCAGTCCGAGACGAGACCGAGCAGCCGACCGGGGCAAAGATCCCGGAGGTCAACACCCGACAGCGCGTGGCGCCCTCGGGTGCTTTTTGGTTTTGTCTCTTGTTTCGGTCGGGCATGACACCGATGTTCCGGGAAAGATTTTCCGGATGAGGATGATGGAATGTTTGAGAGCCTTCAGGAACGCCTAGGCAGCATATTGAACGGATTGACGGGCCGCGGGGCGCTGTCGGAAGCCGATGTTTCCGCTGCGCTCCGCGAAGTTCGCCGTGCGCTTCTGGAAGCTGACGTGGCGCTCGAAGTCGTCCGCTCGTTTACCGATCGCGTCCGCGCCAAGGCGGTCGGCGCCGAAGTCTTGAAATCGATCAAGCCCGGGCAGATGGTCGTCAAGATCGTCCATGACGAACTGGTCGAGATGCTGGGCTCGGAGAGTTCGACGGTCGATCTCAATGCGCCGGCGCCGGTCGTCATCATGATGGTCGGCCTGCAGGGCTCGGGCAAGACCACGACCACCGGCAAGATCGCGCTCCGGCTGACCAGCCGCGAGCGCAAGAAAGTGCTGATGGCGTCGCTCGACACGCGCCGTCCGGCGGCGCAGGAGCAGCTTCGCCAGCTCGGCGTGCAGACCAATGTCGATACGCTGCCGATCATTGCCGGCCAGTCGCCAGTCGATATCGCCGCGCGTGCCGTGCAGGCCGCCAAGCTCGGTGGCCATGACGTCGTTATCCTCGACACCGCTGGCCGCACCCATATCGATGAGCCGTTGATGATCGAGATGGCGGAGATCAAGCGGAAGTCCAATCCGCATGAAATCCTGCTCGTTGCCGACGCTCTGACCGGTCAGGATGCCGTCAACCTCGCCCGCAATTTCGACGATCGCGTCGGCATTACCGGCCTTGTCCTGACCCGCATGGACGGCGATGGCCGTGGCGGCGCCGCACTTTCCATGCGTGCCGTGACCGGCAAGCCGGTGAAGCTGATCGGCGCCGGCGAAAAGATGACGGAGCTCGAAGAGTTCCATCCGCGCCGCATCGCCGACCGCATCCTCGGCATGGGCGACATCGTCAGCCTGGTCGAGCGCGCTGCCGAGACGATCGATGCGGAAAAAGCCGCGGCCATGGCCCAGAAGATGGCCAAGGGCAAGTTCGACCTCAACGATCTCGCCGAACAACTCGGGCAGATGCAGAAGATGGGCGGCATGGGCGGCATCATGGGCATGCTGCCGGGCATGAGCGGCATGAAGGACAAGCTGGCCGGCGCCGGCTTCGACGACAAGGCGATCAAGCGCCAGATCGCCATCATCTCCTCGATGACCAAGGCCGAGCGCACCAATCCCGATATTTTGAAACATTCGCGCAAGAAGCGCATCGCCGCCGGCTCCGGCACCGATGCCGCCGAGATCAACAAGCTGTTGAAGATGCATCGCGGCATGGCCGACATGATGAAGGCCATGGGCGGTGGCAAGGGCGGCGGCATGATGAAGCAGATGATGGGCGGGCTGGCCAACAAAATGGGTCTTGGCGGGATGATGGGCGGCGGCATGCCGGACCTTTCCAAGATGGATCCCAAGCAGCTCGAACAACTGGCCAAGCAGGCGGAAGCCGCCGGCATCAAGCCCGGCGGCCTGCCCGGCCTGGGCTCCGGCGGCCTGCCGGGTCTCGGCGGACCCAAGCTGCCCGGCCTTGGCGGCGGATTTCCCGGCCTTTCCGGCCTGCCGAAGAAGAAGTGAGGAACGGATTGATGAGCGATCCGGAGATAAGGACCCAGCTCGCCGGCTATCGCCGGTCGATCGACAATATCGACGCGGCGCTCGTGCATATGCTGGCCGAACGCTTCCGCTGCACCAAGGCGGTGGGCGTACTGAAAGCGACTTATGATTTGCCGCCGGCCGACCCGGCGCGCGAGGAATACCAGATCAACCGTCTCCGGCAGCTCGCCAAGGACAGCGATCTGGACCCTGATTTTGCCGAGAAATTCCTGAATTTCATCATCAAGGAAGTCATTCGGCATCATGAGGCAATCGCTGCCGATATCGGCGGCATCAAGGAGAATACCGCTTCGTGAGAGGCGGCCAGCGACACAAAGATCAAGGAGAACAAGATGTCACTGAAAATTCGTCTCGCCCGCGGCGGCTCCAAGAAGCGTCCGTATTACCATGTCGTCGTTGCCGATGCGCGTTCGCCGCGTGACGGCCGCTTCATCGAGAAGCTCGGTTCCTGGAACCCGATGCTTGCCAAGGACGACGCCGCCCGCATCGTGATCAACGGCGAGCGCGTCAAGCATTGGCTCGACAACGGTGCCCAGCCGACCGACCGCGTTCTGCGCTTCCTCGACGATGCCGGCCTTGCCAAGCGCGAAGCCCGCAGCAACCCAGCCAAGGGCGAACCGGGCAAGAAGGCCCAGGAACGCGCCAAGGAAAAGGCTGCCAAGGCTGCCGAAGCCGCCGCTGAATAATCGGCTTGCCGCAATGCAACAAAAATCCTCCGCGCGGGCTCGCGCGGAGGATTTTGTTTTTGCTATAGTGAGATCATCTGACCTTTGCCGGATCGTCCGCATGAACACCAAGAAACCTGAAGTCATCCTCGAAAACCCAGTGCTGATGGGCGTAATTGGTGCAGCGCAAGGTCTGCGCGGCGAGGTGCGGGTGAAATCCTTCACCGAGGACCCGATCGCCATCGAGGAATATGGCACGCTCTACGGCGCCGATGGCCGCTCCTTCGAAATCCTCGACGCGCGGCAGCAGAAGGAAGTCGTCATTCTGCGTTTCCGCGGCATCAACGATCGCACCGAGGCCGAAAAACTCAACGGCACCGAGCTCTATGTCGAGCGCGATACTCTTGATGACGACGAACTGGATGACGAGGAATATTTCTATGCTGACCTGGAAGGCCTGGAGGCGCTCGATGCCGAGGGCAATTCCTACGGCGTCATTTCGGCGATCTTCGATTTCGGAGCCGGCGATATTCTGGAACTGACGAAGGAAGGCAAGCGGGCGCAGCTCATCCCCTTCTCGGAAACTTCGGTGCTGGAGATCGATTTCGAGGGCGGAACGATCCTGATTGATCCCGTGGCGGCCGGTCTCGTCGAGGACGACGACAAAGACGGGAAGCAAGGCTGAATGGCCTTCCGCGCCTCCATCCTGACGCTCTATCCGGAGATGTTTCCCGGTTTTCTGGGTGAATCGCTTTCCGGCAAGGCGCTGCAACGTGGCGACTGGTCGCTCGAGGCAGTGCAAATCCGCGACTTCGCCACCGACAAGCACAGAAGCGTCGATGACACTCCAGCCGGCGGTGGCGCCGGCATGGTGCTCAGGCCTGACGTGCTGGCCCGCGCCATCGATTCGGTTGCCGAAGATGGCCGGCCCCGGCTGCTGATGAGTCCGCGGGGAAAGCCGCTGAGGCAGGCGAGGGTGCGCGAGCTTGCTGCCGGTGAGGGCATCGTCATCATCTGCGGCCGGTTCGAGGGTGTCGACCAGCGGGTGATCGATGCACGTCATCTTGAAGAGGTTTCCATAGGCGACTATATATTATCCGGCGGCGAGCCCGCTGCTATGGTGCTGCTCGATGCGGTGGTCCGGGTGCTGCCGGGCGTGATGGGCAATCCGGACTCCGGCACGCATGAGAGTTTTGAGCATGGCCTGCTCGAACATCCACACTATACGCGGCCGCAGGTTTTCGAGGGGCTGGAAATCCCTGATATCCTGACCTCCGGCAATCATGCGAAGATCGACAAATGGCGGCTGGAGCAGGCCCGAAAGCTGACCGCCGAGCGGCGGCCGGACCTTTTGGGTGGCTGAGGCGCATCGCGCCTGTTTTAGCACGTAGAATATGCTCGAAGAAAATGCCCGGCCGAAGCCGGGCATCTGTATTCAGATCGTCATTCGGCGGCTTGCGCCATCTTCTGCCGTGCGCCGATCCGCAGGGCATAGTAGACCACGCCGCCGATCGCCACGCCGAAGAACCAGCCATAGGTGCCCCACCATGCCGGCAGGATGCTGGTGAAGGTCGGCAGGATCGACGAGAACAGGGCGCCGATGACGAAGGCGATGAAGGCATTGGCATGCCAGCCGCCCTGGAACTTGAACTCGCCCTCCTCGCGGTAGAGCGCGTCGACGTTCAGACGGCCGCTACGGATCAGATAATAATCGACCATCATCACGCCGAAGATCGGACCCATGGTGGAGCCGATGAAGTTGACGAAATGCGCCGCTCCCGTGTCCCAGGGCGCGAAGGGATAAAGCACCAGCGCAATCGCCGCTGCGATATAACCGCCGCGCTTGAAGCTGATCTGGCGCGGGAAGACATTGGAGAAGTCGAAGGCCGGTGAGACGAAATTGGCCACGACATTGATGCCGAGTGTCGCCACCGCGAAGGTCAGTGCTGCGAGCAGCGCCAGGAACCAGTTGTCGAACTTGGCCGAGATTGCATCCGGATGCAGCAGCACGTCGCCATAAACCTTGTAGGCGGCCGTCGTGGTAACGCCGGCGACGAGGCAGAAGGCGAGCAGGTTGATCGGCAGGCCCCAGAGATTGCCGGTCCTCAGCGTCTTCACATCCTTGGCGTAACGCGAGAAATCGCAGAAGTTCAGGTAGAGCGCGGCGAAATAGGTGATCCAGGTCGCGGCCACGGCACAAAGTGCAGCGAAGGAGCCGGGATCACCCGGCACGCCGGCATCCTTGGTCTTGGCGAGCAGCACGTCATGCGGGATCTCGCTGCCGAAGGAGAAGGTGCCGGAACGAATGACCAGGTAGATCGCCAGGAGAAGCATCATGATCCAGACCGCCGGTCCGGCCCAATCCTGGAATTTCCGCACCGTCTCCATGCCGCGCTGGATGATCAGCAATTGCAGCGCCCAGACGATGACGTAGCAGATGACTTCCAGCGTCGAGTGACCGAGCATGTGGCTGTTCTGGTGGAAGGACAGCATGCCGGGGCTGCGGATCAGCAGCGCCACGATAGCGCCGGAGGCGGCGGATGTCTGTGCACCATACCAGAAGCACGCGACGATGGCGCGGACCAGCGCCGGCACATTGGCGCCGAAGGTACCGAAGGAGGCGCGGGCCAGAACCGGGAAGGGCACGCCGGTCTTTACCCCGGCATTGCCGACCAGGCTCATCAGGCAGAAAATCACCAGCGAGCCGGTGCCGATGGCGAGGACGAAATTGATGAAGCTGCCGCAGAGCAGGAAAAGGCTGGCGGCAAGATAATAGCCCCAGAGGCTATGAACGTCCGATGTCCAGACGTTGAAGATACTGAAGGCGCCCCATTTTCTGTCTTCTGCGGGCGCAAGGTCCTCGTTATATAACGAGGGTGATGGATTGCTGATGGTCATGGTCAGTCCCCTCCCGGATCGAAAATTGATCCATGAAGGAATCTGCTCTCATATTGTGCATATGACAATTATTTAATCATATTTTCAACAATTGCAGTTTTGTGACAAAGCATATTACGGTCGTTTTTCGAGCCTTTGGCAGGATTCTGCATGACAAGGGGGTGACAAAAGGCCGGCAATCGGTTATGTGCGCGCCCGGAATGGGACTTTCCCATCAACCACCAATGAAGAACAGATGTATCGCTTTGCCTTCCAAGGCACTACCGGAGGCGTGACCAAAGGTAGTTTCGGCGCTCTGGCTGTTGAACCACAACGAGGTTGACATGAACATWATTGAACAGCTGGAAGCCGAACAGGCTTCCAAGATTGCCGCCAAGCGCACGCTTCCCGATTTTTCCCCGGGCGACACGGTCCGCGTCAATGTGCGCGTCGTCGAAGGTTCGCGCACCCGCGTCCAGGCCTATGAAGGCGTCTGCATCGGCCGTTCTGGCTCGGGTCTTTCGGAGAACTTCACCGTCCGCAAGATCTCCTATGGCGAAGGCGTCGAGCGCGTATTCCCGGTCTATTCGCCGATGGTTGAAGGCGTCGAGATCGTCCGCCGCGGTAAGGTCCGTCGCGCCAAGCTCTATTACCTGCGCGACCTGCGCGGCAAGGCTGCCCGTATCGTCGAGAACACCAATGCCCGCGCCCGCAAGCTGAACGAAGGCGAACGCCAGGCGCTGCAGGCTGAGAAGGCTCGTATCGAAGCCGAGAAGCTTGCCGCTGCCCAGGCCCTGGCTGCCGAAAAGGCTGCTGCGGAAGCCGCCGCTGCAGCTGAAAAGGCTGCCGCCGAGAAGGCCGCTGCCGAAGCCGCTGCCGCTGAAGCTGCAGCTGCCGAGACCAAGGCTGAATAAAGATTACGGCTTGACCGGATTGAAAAGCGGTGCCTTCGGGTGCCGCTTTTTTGGTATCTACCATCCGTCAGCTTGGCTGCCAGCCGCACCAGGCCGTGTCGCCACAGATTTCAATGGCTTTCGCGGCAGTCGCACACCGGTTGAAGGCGCCGCCATCGCGGTCAAACTCGCCATCGCGGATCATGGTCTGCCCTCGGGCGGTGTCTTCGGTGATGTCGGGTAAGCCATGGTGATTTCCGCCGTCGGAACCTATGATCCGCGCGACTGGTTTAGCGGTCACGAGATCTGACGGGAGAAAGGCGATGCGCTTAGGCGACACCACGGACGGCTCCAATATCGACGTCGTCATCGATCGCGCATTCGACGCACCGGCAAGGACAGTGTTCGACCAATGGGTCACGGCAGATGGCCTGCGCAACTGGTTTGCTCCCGATGGTTTCGAGGTGACGCTCGTCGAGGCCGTTCCGGTTCCCGGCGGCCGCTGGCAGGTGGAAATGCGCTCGAACGAGGGTCAGGTCTATCTCGAATATGGCGATTTTCGCGAGATCCGGCCGGGCGAACGGCTGGTGATGACGCTGACGCAGGGACTTGGCGCCGAAATCGGACCGCGCACGACGGTCAGCGTCGATTTCGTCGCATCAAACGGCCGCACGGAGATGCATTTCATGCAGGAAGGTTTGGAGACCGTCGAGCGGCGCGACAGCAATATCGAAGGTTGGCAGGAATGCTTTGATAAGCTTGCCGCACGGCTGGAAGCGATCTCGGCCTGGACGGCAAGGTGACGTCACCGCGAAACGAAAAGCCCGGGCAGGCCGGGCTTTGTGCGTAGCGACGAGGTTGATCACTCAGAATCCGAAGACGCAATCACTCCAGTCGGGCCATGTCGATGGCTCGCTGATCCAGCTTACGATGATTGATGCTGTCGTTTGCTCGATTGATCATGTCCTGCAGTTGGTCGTCCGTGACATGTGGCGGGACTTCTTTGGGAGGCAGACGGCCTTTGAGCATGCCGAGATTGTCGTAAGCTTCGCCGACAACGCCGATCTCGAACTCATCGTAGACGATCGGCGTGGCCGCTATGACTGGCTCTCCAGGCTTTCGCCCTGCCACATAACGCATCAAACGTCTTTCAAAGATCTGCAGATAATCGAAAACGAAACTGTCTTCTTCCGGCATGCTTTGCCTGATCGCTTTGACACGTTCGTCCTCGCGCAGCCGCCTTGCGATGCTCAGGCCCCGGAAGCCCAGTCCTTCGGGGTCCGACATGCCCCTTATCCGTCGTGAGAAATCGTCGAACCTGTCGTCCGCCGCGTAGACTGCCCAGTTGATCGTTTCCGATCTGACGAAGGGGTTGGCATCCTTCAGGCATTTCGCCAGACCGGCAGCGATTGCCTCACTATAGAGCCCGGTATTCGTGATGTACCCGGCAAAAGCCTTGCGGCAGTAGGAAAGCCGGTGATCTGCAAACGCCACAGCGAGTTGCGTGATTGTGTCGTGCCGTGGAACGACCTCTATCAGATAGAACGCAGCGTCGAGCTGGTCGTCTTCTGCTTCGGATTTGAGAAGATCAATGAGCGGATCGAGGTCAGTGCCATCCCGCCATCTTTGGTAAATTGTGAGTTTTATGTCCTCACGCGCATCGCGATGGAGATTGGATGCGCCAGCCAGCATTTGAAGCAGTTCCCTGGCGGAACGTGCCGAAATTTCGCCTTCCATTTTTCAGACCCGACCACCGGGCCAATGTTGGTTGCTACTCAGTCCAGTCGAGACGACCATAAAGCGTTTGTTACAGGGCGTCTCATAAATCGGGATAGGGGGGAGCCAATCAGCTCCGCCCCTCCCACACCACCCGGCATGCGGGTCCGCACCGGGCGGTTGGAGCGGTTGAAGTCGTCAGGCTTATAGTTCTCCCGGCCCGACGCTTGGGTTTGCTTATTCTGGTTCGGCGGGTTTGATTTCTCGCTGCCGTGGCCTCTCGGGCTTCACCCTACCTGCCAGATCGGCGAGCTTCGCTGACGCGACCATCTGAGACCGTCCAAATCCGATAACCA